>DATHXZ010000638.1:0-11997 GCA_035459405.1 Chthoniobacterales bacterium | reverse complement strand
GCTAGCGACCGAAAACGGGTCGCAAAGTCTTAAGCGAGAAGTCGACACGGTGAGCTCTCTTTCGCTTGAACACCTCAAGGACGCTTACGAAACATTGATTCCCCTGTTGCGTCCTTCGCCGCTCATCGCGTCGTCTGTTGCGTTGCAGTCGGAGTTTTGGCTTAAGTGCGAGTGCCTGCGGCGACGACGCGCGGAACGACGTGATCTTGACCTCTGATTCTTTCGCATAGGTGCGCTTCGAGATGGCGGAGTTGCTCCAGTCGGTCGGCTGAAATGTTAAGTGCGTTCATCGAACGCAGCCTGCCCGCTTAGGCATCGCATGGTCGCTCTCGCGTCGGAGCAGCCTGCACTCGTCGGCGCGGTAAAACGTCGCCACATGAAAACACTTCTCGCGAAACAGTTCCTTCCCATCCTCGCCCAAGCAGGCGGGCTCGCTCAAGGGGCGAGCAAAGCGATGGGGATCGTGATGCTCATCGGCTTCATCTTCGGCACGATCTGCGTTGTCGGCGGCGGGTTCGCCATCCGCCGCGGTGACACGGATGCCGGCAAGCTCTCGATCATCGGCGGCCTGATTATCGCTGGCGCGCCGGTAATCGTGAAGGCGCTCTTCACCGCGTTTGGTCTCGACAGTTCGACTGTCGATGTCGGCGCGTTTCAATGAGCGCTGGCGCGACACATGAGCTGCGCTTCACGGAGACGAACAGCGCGGACGACTCGGCCGGCAAGACGTGGGGACTGGAAGGTAACCTCTTCTGGTTCATCGCGGGCGGGGCGTTCGCCGCTGTCGTGACGCTGCTCATGCGTTTCAGCGTCTGGCGTTGGCCGCTGCTGAGCGCGGTTGTTCCCGCGTTAATTCCGCTCGGTCTCGCGGTGCTCTACGCACTCGCCTTTCGCCAGGGCAAACCGTCTGGCTACGACATCGATCTCTTCGAGTTGTGGCTCAAAGGCTCGGGTTTCGGTCCTGAATCTCCACGCGATGCGCGCACATCCTCTCGTTCTACTTATGTTTGAATCTGCTCCTAACGGCTACTTCCTTCGCGACCTCATCGTCTTTCACGGCCTGCGCAAAGGCTGTCATGTCTCCAAAGGCTTTGTCATCGAACCGGCCGACCTGAGCGCCGCCGCACCCGAGCATCTCAACGCGTTTCAGGATCAGCTCGTCGTCGCTAAGTCGGCGCTCACGCCTTGAAGGCGGGCGCGATTCGAGCGCAGGTTTGCTGCGACTAATCGAAACTGCTCCCTCCGCCACCGCCTTCAAAAGACACCGGGCACGCATCGCGCGAGCGCACCACTCGCCCTTTCCCGTAATCATTATTGGGAGAACAACGCGTGAAAAAAGCACAAGGCTAATGATCGCAACACCTGCGGTGTGGCTAATACGGCTGCCGGGGAGTCCCCCCGATTTATCCCCCCTGTGGGTGTCGCTCCGGTCCGCCCGTGTCTGGACCTGTCCCGTCGCCGGAACAGCCGAAGAACGGCCCGCTTCTTATTAGCGTCCGCTGCTGTCCAGTTCAGTCGCGACTGGTCAGGATCAGTACGGAATGCAGCAAAAATCTTTGCGAACGAACCGCTCTACCAGCTGAGCCGCCGGTCGAACGCACGTCGCGAGCAGGGTTTGCTCGGCGGCGTCCGCCTTGCGGCGCGACCGGGGAGTCCCCCCGGTTTATCCCCCCTGCTCCTACCAATTCCGTCTGCGCCGGTCCGCTCGCGTCCACCGATCGGCCAAATGGAACACGTGTAGCTCGGACTCAGCGGTCCACGTCGCTCCATTCGAGAGACGAAGCGTCCGCACCTGACGCAAATGTGGAGGTCGAGCGATGCCATTGAGGCGCTCTACCAACTGAGCTAAGACCCCGAGTCGGTGCGAATTTTCGGATGCACGGCTGTGATTTGCAATCGGAACTTCGTGCCTGCGTGCCGCGCCTCAGGGCAGCAAGCGGCTCGCGCCGCTAAACTCCGACAACCGAGACTCCGCTCGCTGCCGCGGCGCCGATCAGTGCGTCCTTCTCCAGCAGCAACGTTCGCCCGGCTTCGACGGCGAGCACGCGCACATTGGCCGACGCCGAGATGTTAATCGTCTCGGGGCCAATCACCGGCACGTCGAAACGCATGTCCTGGTTCGGTTTTGCCACCTTCACGATGACGGCACCTCTGCGCGCGAGCGAGCCACCACGTTTGATCGCCTCGTTCGTGCCTTCAAATGCTTCGACCGCGACGACGGTGCCGTCCTTCACCACCACCGTTTGTCCGATGTCGAGCCGGCTCACTTCTTTCGCGACGTCGACTCCGTAGTGAACATCTGCTTCCTCGCGACGGCTCAAGGCACGCCCGGCAATCAGGCCGCGATGAGCGAGCGCGTCATCGAGAAAGCTTGTCGCTGGAAGCAGATCTACTCCGATGCCGCCGAGCTCATCCGCGATGGCGCTGAAGATGGTTGCGGCATTCCGGCGCTTGAGCCGCGCCAGGAGGAGCAGTGTCTTCACGTCTGGTCGCAGATCGAAGAGGTTCTTGGGCGCAATCTGGCCCGCCATCATCGCATGGCTCACGCCGGCTGACTTGAAGAAGTTCAGCAACTTGCCGAGTTGGCCGACGCGAAGCCACTCGATCGAGTCGACGTGCTGCGCGAGCGCGGGGTCTGTCTCGTTACTGAACGCTGCCGCCACGATTTTCGCAACGCCGGAACGTCGCGCCGATTGTGCGACCAGCAGCGGATAGGCGCCGCTGCCCGAGATGATTCCGAGGGCGTCCGGCGTTTGCAAGCTGTGGAGAGCGCTGCGCGCTCAGCCGATTACTGGTGCCGCCGACGTTTGACGTTCAGCTGCGCCAGCGCCTTCTGGAGCGTGGCCTGGAGGGCGGCGGATTCTTCGGAGCCGTGGTCCTCTTTCATCGCAGCCTGCGCCCGTGCGACCGCGGCTTCAGCGGCGTTTTCGTCGATGTTCGATGCCTCTAATGCGAGGTCGGTTAGCACCGAGACGGAATCGCCTTTCACCTCCACGAAGCCCTCGCCCACAGCGAGGAAAGTCTCGCGGCCGCCCTTCAGCACTCGCAGCTCTCCGGGGCGGAGCGTCGTCAGCAGCGGCACGTGGTTCGGGTAAACGCCCAACTCGCCATCGGCGCCAGTCAACGTCACCATTTCCACGTCCTCGGAATAGGCCGTGGCGTCAGGCGTAACGATTTCTAGTCGGAGAGTGGCGGCCATCAGGAAAGTTGAGAGTTGAGAGTTGAGAGTTGAGAGAAGCAGGTCATGGCCAGCGACGTCGGATGGAAGTGGCTCTCAACTCTCATCTATTTACTCTCAACTGCCGCAATCATGTCGATCCCGCCCTTCATGTAGAAGTTCGTTTCGGGAACTTCATCATGCTTGCCGTCGAGGATCTCTTTGAAGCCGCGAATCGTCTCGGGAATCGTGACGTATTCGCCCTTCGTGCCGGTGAACACTTCAGCGACCGAGAACGGCTGGCTGAGGAATCGCTGGATCTTACGGGCGCGGAAGACGGTGAGCTTGTCGTCCGGGCTGAGCTCGTCCATGCCGAGAATCGCGATGATGTCCTGCAGATCCTTGTAGCGCTGCAGCACTTTCTGCACGCCACGGGCGACCGCGTAGTGCTCCTCGCCAACGATCTCCGGCGCGAGAGACTTGGAAGTCGAGGCCAGCGGATCGACCGCCGGGTAGATGCCGAGCTCAGCGATCGAACGCTCAAGCACGATTGTCGAATCGAGGTGCGCGAACGTGTTCGCTGGCGCCGGATCCGTTAAATCGTCCGCGGGGACGTAGACCGCCTGCACGGAAGTGATCGAGCCTTTTTTGGTCGAAGTAATGCGCTCCTGGAGGTCACCCATCTCGGCGGCGAGAGTCGGCTGGTAACCGACTGCCGATGGCGTGCGTCCCAGCAGCGCCGACACTTCAGAGCCGGCCTGCGAGAAACGGAAGATATTGTCGATGAACAACAACACGTCCTGGTTCCGTTCGTCTCGGAAGTATTCCGTCATCGCCAATGCGGAGAGCGCGACGCGTAGACGGGCGCCCGGAGGCTCGTTCATCTGGCCGTAGACCAGCGCGACCTTCGACTTGCTCAAGTCCTTCTGGTCGATGACGCCAGCCTCGCTCATTTCGGTGTAAAGATCGTTGCCCTCGCGAGTGCGCTCGCCGACGCCCGCGAAGACGGAGAAGCCGCCGTGGCCTTTCGCGATGTTGTTGATCAGCTCGAGGATGACGACCGTTTTGCCGACACCCGCGCCGCCGAACGCGCCGACTTTACCGCCCTTCGTAAACGGGCAGATCAGGTCGATGACCTTGATGCCGGTCTCGAGAATCGTCGAGCCGGTGTCCTGTTCGGTCAGCTCCGGCGCCTTGCGGTGGATCGGGTAGCGCTTCGTGAAGCTGACCGGGCCGCGGCCGTCGACCGGGTCACCAGTGACGTTGAACACGCGGCCGAGGGTCCCCTCGCCTACCGGCACAGAAATCGGACCGCCCGCGTCCGTTACCGGCATGCCGCGCTTCAGACCTTCGGTGGATGACATCGCGATCGAGCGCACCCAGTTTTCACCGAGATGCTGCTGCACCTCGAGAGTGAGCTTGGTCGGGTTGCCATTCACCTCGTAGTCGATTTCCAAGGCGTTGTAGATCCGCGGCAGCTCGTTCGTCGACGCGAATTCCACGTCGACCACCGGGCCGATGACTTGAACGATATTTCCTCTATTCATAAATGTGTTTAGCCGCCGAGCGCCATCTGTGCGGTGGCGATTTCGAGCAGCTCTGTCGTGATGCTCGCCTGGCGCATCTTGTTGTACTCGAGTGTGAGATCCTTGATGAATTGCTTCGCGTTATCCGTGGCGTTCTTCATCGCGACCATGCGCGCGCTGTGCTCCGAGGCGCGTGCGTCCAGGATCATCTGGAAAAGCTGATACTGCAGGTAATACGGGAGCATCACGTCGAGGACGGCTTCCGGATTCGGCTCGAAAATGTAGCCCGTCATCGGGTCTTTGCCGGCCGCCGCGGCGTCGGAGGCAGTGACCTGCGCGACGTCGAAGTTCGTGATCGGCAACAGCGTCCGGACGACCGGGCGCTGGTTGATCGTGTTAACGAAGTGGCTGAATAAAACCGACACGCGGTCGACTTCGCCACTGAGGAAACGCTCCGTTACAAATTGCGCGATCGCCTTCGTCTCGATAAACGCAGGCGCGTCTTTCAATTCGAAGTCAGCGGCAATCTCACGTCGGGTGCGCGCGAGGAAAACGCGTGCTTTGCGCCCGACGACCACATACGCGGTCTTGTCGGCGTCGAAGTTTCCGGCCTCGCGGAGCAGGTTTGTATTCAGCGCGCCTGCCAGGCCCTTGTCCGTGCTGATCACCACCACGAGCTCGCGCTTCACTTCACGCACCTGGAGGAGCGGGTGCAACGCGGCGTCGGTGCGCTGCTGCAACGAGACCAGCACGCGGTTCATCAATCCGGCGTACGGCCGACCAGCGAGAGCGTGCAGCTGCGCCTTCCGCATCTTCGATGCGGCGACCATCTGCATGGCTTTCGTGATTTGGGCCGTGTTGCGGATCGATTTGATCCGGCGCCGGAGATCCTGCGTGTTAGCCACTTCGCGTTAGACCGGGCTGGTTGACTTGAATTCGTCGAGCGCGGCGGCGAGCTCCGTCTCGAGCTCCTTATCAATCGTCTTCTTGCTGACGATGCTATTCAGGATGCTTTCGCGGCGTGTGCGGAGGTAATCCTGCAGCTTCACCTGGAACTGCTTCACCTTCTCCACTGGGACAGAGTCGAGGTAGCCGTTCTGCATTGCCCAAAGGACGGCGACCTGTTCTTCGACGGGAATCGGGTTGAACTGCGTCTGCTTGAAGAGCTCAACGATGCGCTGACCGCGATCGAGTCGCGCTTTCGTAGCAGCATCGAGATCCGAGCCGAACTGCGCGAACGCTGCCAGCTCGCGGAACTGCGCGAGGTCGAGCTTGATCTTGCCGGCGACCTGCTTGATCGCCTTGATCTGGGCAGCCGAGCCGACGCGGCTGACCGACAGACCGACCGAGATCGCAGGTCGAACGCCCTGGTAGAACAAGTCGGTTTCGAGGTAAATCTGGCCATCGGTGATCGAGATGACGTTCGTCGGAATGTAAGCAGACACGTCGCCCGCTTGCGTCTCGATGATCGGCAACGCGGTGACGGAACCGCCGCCGGCTTCCTCCGTCACGCGCGCGCTGCGCTCGAGCAACCGGGAGTGCAGGTAGAAAACGTCGCCAGGATAAGCTTCGCGACCCGACGGGCGCTTCAACACCAGCGAAACCTGGCGGTAGGCGACCGCGTGCTTGGAAAGATCATCATAGATGATGAGCGCATCCATGCCGTTATCCATGAACCACTCGCCCATCGCGGCGCCCGCGAACGGCGCCAGGTATTGGTTCGTCGCTGTCTCGGACGCCGGTGCCGAAACGATCGTCGTGTAAGGCATCGCGCCATTCGCCTCGAGAACCGAGACGGCGCGCGCGACGTTCGAGTTCTTCTGGCCGATCGCGACGTAGATACAATAAAGCGGGCGATGATCCTTGAGGCGGCCTTCCTCAGCGGCGCGATTCAGGCGCGCCTGGCTGATGATGGTGTCGAGCGCGACTGCCGACTTGCCGGTCGCGCGATCGCCGATGATCAGCTCGCGCTGACCGCGGCCGATCGGGATCATCGCGTCAATAGCCATGATGCCGGTCTGCACCGGCTGATTGACGGCTTTACGCTTGATGACGCCCGGAGCGATCTTCTCCACGGGATACGCGGCTTCGGATTTGATCGGGCCCTTGCCGTCGAGCGGCTGACCGAGGGCGTTTACGACGCGGCCGAGCAACGCCTTGCCCACCGGAACCTGCAGCAGCTTGCCGGTCGTCCGCGCTTCGTCGCCTTCCTTCACCGCAGTCATGTCACCGAGGAGGATGGCGCCGACTTCAGTTTCTTCGAGGTTCAGGGCGAGGCCGTAGACGCCGGCCGAGAACTCGATCATCTCGTTGAGCATGACGTCGCTGAGGCCTTCGATGCGGGCGACGCCGTCGCCGGTGTCGCGCACGACGCCGACGTTGCTCTTGGTGGTCGAGGTCCTAAGCCCTGCGATTTGCGTTTCGATGTCTTCGAGAATGGTGCTCATGATTCGTGATTAGAGTTGCTGCTGAAGGCGTTGGAGGCGGTTGCGCACGCTGCTATCCCAAACGTCGCTGCCGACGCGGATCCGCATGCCGCCGAGGAGCTCCGGGTTCACGACAAACTTCGTCGTGAGATCGGGGCCATATTTGCTTTTGAGACTGTCGACTGTCGTTCTGGCGACGTCAGGACTGAGCTCGCTCGCGCTCTCGATCGTGGCAGTCCGCTTCTCAACTTCGAGACGGAGCAGCCGCTGATATTCGCCGAGCGCGTTGAGATAGTTGCGCGGCTTCTTGTCGGTCAACGATTTCACGAGCGTTGCCACGCGACCGCTATCCAGTTGGCCATCCGTGAAGCTGGCGCGGATTAACTCGCGCGCGAGACGTCGTGACTCTTTGTTGACCTTCATCGGCTATGGAACTAGGCGGCGAGTTGGCGCGTCGCTTCGTCCTGGAGCCGGCGCTGATCTTCAGACGTCAGCACCTTGCCGGTGACCTTCGCGGTTGTGTCGATAACCAGGCGCCCGAGCTCGCGTTTCAGCTCCATCATGGTGCGTTCGCGCTCGAGCGTGGTCGCTTCGTGCGCTTTGGCGACGATCTGTTCGGCCGCGGCGATTGCTTCCTGCTGCTTGCGCTCGGAGACGCGATCTGCGCTCTCCCGCGCGTCGTCGATCATCTTTTGCGCCGCAGCGTTGGCGTTCGAGAGAATCTCGGAATAGCGCTTCTCGGCGTCGGCCAGCTGTTGCTTGATCTTCTCGGCATTGAGCAAGCCTTCAGCGATGCGCTGCCGCCGCTCTTCGAGGATCGCGAGGATCGGCTTGTAAGCGAAACGCCGCAAAGCGAGCGCCACAATCGTGAAGCTGATTACCTGCGAGAGGAACAGCCACAGATTGAAGCCGAACGTCGCCGCGGTGTTGCTCGCGACTTCGCCGAGACCTCCCTGGGCCAGAATTGTCATGTTCACTTGGAGTTAAATGGCAGCGCTGGAGTGCTGCGCGGCAGCTTACTTCGGTGCGAGGAAGAGGGCGTAGAACACGATCGCTTCTGCGAGCGCGATCGCGAGAATCGCCTGCACGAGAATCGGTGTCGCCGCGCCAGGATTGCGGCCGACTGCGCCTGCCGCAGCCATACCGATCATACCCACGCCGAGTGCCGCGCCGAAAGCCGCGAGACCGATGTGAATGCTGCCCGTCAGTTCTGCCAGTAGTGGTAGTATCATATGTTGTTTCTTTGGGTTGTTACGTCAGCAGCCCCGGCGCGTTGCACCGTCTGACTGCCGAAATCTAGTGCTGTTCGTGCGCGGGATCGTGTGGCGCGATCAGCAGAGTGAAGACGCCGGTCAGGAGCATGAACACGAGCGCCTGCACGAGGCCGACGAGCAGTTCGAGGAAGTAAAACGGTGTGGGGATGAGCCAGGTGAGGAACTTCGGCGCCACGGCCGCCATCGACTCAAGCATCACTTCACCGGCGTAGATGTTTCCGTAGAGCCGGAAGCTCAATGAGATCGGGCGGAACAAAATCGAGACGACCTCGAGAACGCCGACGAGGAAGAAGATGACGAGGAGGAGGACCTTCAGAATTCCGGACGACTGGCCTTTCGGTCCAAAGATGTGAACCAGCACGCCGCCAACGCCGTTCATCTGAATGGCCCAGATGATCCAGCAAATGAAGAACACCGTCGCCATCGCGAGCGTGAGATTGAGATCGGCATTTGCGCCGCGGAACAGCGGGCGATCAACAATAAAATTACCGCTTGTCGGGCTCGTGTGGCCCCAGCCGATCGTGCCGACCCCGGGAATGAGGCCGAACCAGTTCAGCGTGAGGATGAAGATGAACGTCGTCGCGAAGAACCAGAACGTCCGCTTCACGAGCTCGGAGCCGATGACGCCGCCGAGAAAGTTGTAGAGCCCCTCGACGAGCCATTCCCAGAAGTTCTGCGCGCCAGTCGGAACTGGCTTGATATTCCGCGTTGCATACTGCGCAAAGAAGATGACGAGCGCGGCCACGATCCACGTCATCAACATCGAGTTCGTGACCGTGAACTTCCCGATGTGAAACAACTCGACCGCCTTCAGCGGGAGCGTGTGATGTTCATCATGAGCGGCAGTCGCAGCATGCGGGTCAGGATGGACGGCACCATCGGCCCCTTTGCCGGGCGGCGCAGCATCAACGCTGACTGCGCACATAAGCGCGGCGACGATGATCGCGAGTAACAGCCGGATGTGAAAACGAAACGCCATGCAGTAGTTAGAGGCAGCAGCCCGATGTTCCCCGGAGGTGCACTGACCGCGCAGGTCACGCACTCAACATAAGGGGCGCTTGCGCGCTTACCAAAGCGGGTTTTCTCAAGCTGACAAGAGACTTTCCCGAATTTTCTCCGCGCGTGACGTTCGCGCGTGAGTTGGCCGACTATTTGGCGGGAACCTGCTGCGCGAACGGCTGCGCGACACGTGCCGGTGCGGCTTGCGGAGCGGGTTTGCGCGCACCAGCGAGCTCCACCGCCTCGCTGTAGTAGGACTCGAGATGACGAATCTGCGCCGTTTGCTCGAAATTCGCGGCGACATACTCGCTCGCCAGCAAACCCATCTCGCGAAATGCATTTCGCGAGCGCGCCATCTCTTTAAGCGCCGTAGCAAGTGATTCGAAATCGCGCTCCTCGACGAGCAACCCTCCGCGCCCGTGCTGCACAGCTTCCGGGATACCGCCGTGTATCGTCGCGACGACCGGAAGCCCGGTCGACATCGCTTCGAGCACGGAATTAGGCACGCCTTCCTGGTTCTGGTCGGGCGGAGTCTCGCTCGGGTGAACGAAGATGTGAGCGCTTGAGTAGAGATCCATCAGTTCGCCCTGGGTAAGAAACCCGCGGAACTGCACCTTCGAAGCGATGCCGAGCTCCTCGGCCAGTTCTTCGAGGTGCGCCTGGAGTGGCCCTTTGCCCGCGATGACCAGCTCAGCCTTCGGGAACTCCTTCTGGAAAATCGCGAACGCGCACAGCGTGGTGGCTACACCTTTCTTCGGGATGAGCCGGCAGGCTTGAAGCAGGCGCCAGCGGCCGTCGACCGGCGCCTGGCGCTGCACAAATGGAAACTGACGAAGCGGCACGCCCGTGCGACAGAGGCGAATCTTTTCCGGCGCGCATCCGAGGCTGATCAGGCGTTCACGCAGCGAATTCGAGCGCGAAAGCACGAGCGGCACGGTCTTGAACAAGCTCTTCAACTTGCGCCCGTAGTCGCGGATCTCCGGTTTGCACGCTACGTCCGCGCCGTGAAACGACACCACGCATGGCCGATTCCAGCGCTCGATGAACGGCAACAAGTGCACACCAGTATGGCCGAAGTAGATGTGCATCAGATCGGCGCCACGCCGCTCGAGGAGGGAGGACAGCAACTGATACTCGCCGCGATACTCGATCGGCGCCTTGCGCTTCACGAACTTCAGCCAGCCGTGGCGGAGCGGGTTAACATGCGGCTGCGGGATCAGCTCAATGTCGTCGAACGGGAAGCGATCCTCATTCTGCAGCCACTTCGTCATCACGAACGTGCGATAGCTCTGCAACGAGCGGACCTGCCGGTAGATGTGCAGCATCTCCGGTTTCAGGAAGGTTGTGCAATAGCTCGCTACGACGCGATCACCCATAAAAAGCCCTGACTTTTGCCGACATCGAATCGGTTGTCCATTTGTTAATCGGAACCGCTGATGCGCGCGGATTCCACTGGCGGGGCGTCATCCGTCCCGGCGGCAGTAAGCCAGTTACTTAGCTGCAGTTTCAAGTCAGTAATTCCTTCTCCCTTGTCGGCACAGACAGGGACGACAGCGAGCGGAGAAAACCTCTCGCGCAGGATCGCGACATTCTCGTCGCTATCGGGCAAATCCATTTTGTTCGCGACGATGCACCATGGCCGGTGCGACAGCCGCGCATCATACAAATCGATCTCGCGGCGCAAGCTTTGCAGATCTTCGACAGGGTGACGGCCCTCACTACCCGCCGCGTCGACGACGAAGAGCAGAAACTTGCAACGTGTGATGTGCCGCAGGAAATCATGGCCCAAGCCAACGTTGCGGTGCGCACCCTCGATTAAACCCGGGATGTCGGCGACAGTCGCGCGGCGATATTCATCCAGTTCCACGACACCCACGCTCGGACGCAGCGTCGTAAAAGGATACGGCGCCACCTTCGGATGCGCGGCGGAAAGCTGGCCGAGTAACGTCGACTTCCCGGCATTCGGATAGCCGACGAGCGCCGCGTCTGCGATCGTGCGCAACTCCAGCAGGAAGTAACCCTGCTCGCCTTCCTCCCCATCTGTGAACTGGATCGGCGCGCGATTTCTCGCGCTCTTGAAATGCACGTTCCCCTTCCCGCCTTTGCCACCCGCGCAGAGAACAAACTCCTGCCCATCGGTAGCCAAGTCGGCCACCTGATCCTCCGGTGACGGCGGGAGGTGCGTGCCGGCAGAGACTTCCGGCACGGGTGTGTCCGCAGCCACGTCCGTTTCATCGACATTGTCGTGCCGCGGCGTCGGTGCTTCCGTGCGGTAGACGATCGTGCCGATCGGCACATTCACCACCTTCGGCAGAGCGCCCTTGCCGTGCATCTTCTTGCCCATTCCATGGGTGCCCGACTTCGCCTTGATGATCGGCTCGTAGTACAGGTTCGTGAGATTGTCGGTGTGAACGTCTGCCCGCAGGACGACGTCACCGCCGCGGCCACCATCGCCGCCATCAGGGCCGCCGCGCGGCACAAACTTCTCGCGCCGGAAGCTTACGCAGCCGCGTCCGCCGTTACCGGCTTGCGCGAAGACTCTGATTCGATCGACAAACATACGACCTCGTCGCGCACCGTGGCATGCTGTGCTCCGCCTGTCACGCTCCCAGCCT
>DATHXZ010000637.1:0-17502 GCA_035459405.1 Chthoniobacterales bacterium | reverse complement strand
TGATCCTGCTGCGCACCGCCCCCGGCAGTCGTCGTGCCGTTGGCACTGATCGGAGTCGCGTGTGCCGTCTTGTATCCGGCCTTCTTGAAGAAATACGCTCTCGGCGATCTCCTCATCGTGATCGCCTTCGGCTTCGGGCTCACGCTCGGCGCGTATGCTGTCCAATTCGGCGAAATGTCGCTCCGCCAGTGGCTGCTCGTCGCGTTTTTGTCGCTGCCGATCTGCCTGCTGGTGGACGCCATTCTCCACGCGAACAACCTGCGCGACGCCGCTGACGATCGCACCGCAAAGGTCCGGACGCTCGCGACAACGCTCAAGCCCCAGCCCGCGCGAGCGTTGCAATTTGTCCTGCTGTTCGGCCCGCTCGTGTTCGTGCTGCTCGGCGTCATCGCCGGCGTGCTGCCGATCTGGAGCCTCGCCACGTTCGCTGCGCTGCCGCTGCTGCTCCGCGCCGCCAACACCGGCACCGTCGAAGGCACAGCACAAACGCATCTCGTCTTCGGCCTGCTCTACACCGGCTCGTTGCTAGTCGGGCCTCTCGAGGCACAGGTGGTGCAATGAAGACCCGCCTCATTTTGCCACGCCACCGTCGCTCATGAAACGAGTACGTCCGTGGCTCGAGGAAGCCGCGCGGCCAAGCGTGGTCCGCCGCGCTACGATGACCGCGATCGTCGTTGGTGTGATCCTCGTCGCCATTAATCACGGGCCCGCGATCGTGAACGGGCAGGTCACCGCCGGTCGCATCGTGCAGATGTGCCTCACCTTTGCCGTGCCGTATCTGGTCTCGACCACGTCCAGCGTCGCCGCCGCCCGGGAGCGCCGGTGAACGCGCGTTGACTCCGCGCGGCTCGGCCCTATTCTGCTCAACAGCGGGGGAGCCAATGGCTGAGAGGGTCGCTGCGGCGACCGACCCTTTAAACCTGAAGCGGGTAATGCCGTCGTAGGGAGCAAAGAGTTCAAAATCTGTCAGCCATGCGTTTTCCTGCGCATGGCTTTTTCGTTTTTCCTCTCAACTCTCAACCATCAACTCTCAACTTCTGAGATGATCGCCACCAAAGACTCCCTCGAACCGCAAAGCTCCGACGCTGCCATTGTAGCTGGGGACGCTGTCCCCGGCTCTTCCAACGGCCAACAGCACGCACAGGACGGAGCCGCAGTCAGCGACAGCGGCTACAACATGCCGAACAGCCGCCGCGTCTACGTCGAAGGCGAATTGCATCCCGACGTACGCGTCCCGTTCCGCGAGATCGAGCAGGCGCCGACAAAAGCGCTCAACGGCAACATCGAGCCGAACGAGCCGATCCGCGTCTACGACTGCAGCGGTCCCTGGGGCGATCCCGCGCAAACGCCCGACTCAGCCCAAGGCCTCGCACCGCTCCGCGCCGAATGGATCGCAAGGCGAGGGGATATTGCCGAATACGACGGCCGCGAAGTAAAACCGGAAGACAACGGCTACCTCACGCGCGGCCATGAAGAATTCGCCAGCACGGCCGAGCGCCGCAATCGGCTCGAGCACTTCCGCGGCCCGAAGCGCCGCCCGCTCCGCGCCAGCGCCAGCCATCCAGTCACGCAGCTCTGGTATGCGCGTCAGGGCATCATCACACCCGAGATGGAATTCATCGCCATCCGAGAAAACGGAAAGCGCACTTCTAATCCGGGAGCGCACGCGCCCTCGCGTGCTCCGTTCGGCGCCCCGCCGAACGGCTCTTCGCACCGATCACTTCTCACCGATCACCGATCACAATCCTCCCTCCACCACCAACACCCGGGCGAATCCTTCGGCGCCGCCATCCCTAAGGAAATCACCCCAGAATTCGTCCGCGCCGAAGTCGCCCGCGGCCGCGCCATCATCCCCGCCAACGTCAACCATCCCGAGCTCGAGCCGATGATCATCGGCCGCAATTTCCTCGTCAAAATCAACGCCAACATCGGCAACAGCGCCGTCGCCTCCTCCATCGAAGAAGAAGTCGAGAAAATGCGTTGGGCCACCAAGTGGGGCGCCGACACCATCATGGACCTCTCCACCGGGAAAAACATCCACGCCACCCGCGAGTGGATCATCCGCAATTCCCCCGTCCCCATCGGCACCGTCCCCATCTACCAGGCCCTCGAGAAAGTCGGCGGCCGCGCCGAAGATCTCACCTGGGACATCTTCCGCGACACCCTCATCGAGCAGGCCGAGCAGGGCGTCGATTACTTCACCATCCACGCCGGCGTCCTCCTCCGCTTCGTCCCGCTCACCGCCCGGCGTATGACCGGCATCGTCTCGCGCGGCGGCTCCATCATGGCGAAATGGTGCCTCGCCCATCACAATGAGAGCTTCCTCTACAGCCATTGGGACGACATTTGCGAGATCATGGCCGCCTACGACGTCAGCTTCTCCATTGGCGACGGCCTCCGCCCTGGCTCCATCGCCGACGCGAACGACGAAGCGCAATTCGCCGAGCTGCGCGTGCAGGGCGAGCTCACCGAGCGCGCCTGGGCCCACGGCGTCCAGGTCATGAACGAAGGCCCCGGCCATGTCCCCATGCACATGATCCGGGAGAACATGGAGAAGCAGCTCGAGTGGTGCCACGAAGCGCCCTTCTACACCCTCGGCCCGCTCACCACCGACATCGCCCCCGGCTACGACCACATCACCAGCGGCATCGGCGCGGCCATGATCGGCTGGTATGGGTGCGCCATGCTTTGTTACGTCACGCCAAAGGAACACCTCGGCCTGCCGAACAAAGCCGACGTCAAAACCGGCGTCATTACGTATAAGTTAGCCGCCCACGCCGCCGACCTCGCCAAAGGCCACCCCGGCGCCCAATACCGCGACAACGCTGTCAGCAAAGCGCGCTTCGAGTTTCGCTGGGAGGATCAATTCAATCTCTCGTTAGACCCGGAGACTGCTCGCGAGTTCCACGACGAAACTCTGCCGCAAGAAGGCGCCAAAACCGCACATTTCTGCAGCATGTGCGGGCCGCACTTTTGCAGCATGAAAATCACGGAAGACGTCCGCAAGTACGCCGCCGAACAGGAACTATCGGACGAGCAAGCGCTGCAAGCTGGCATGGAACAGAAGTCGCGCGAGTTCTCCGAGGCTGGCGCTGAGGTTTACTCGAAGGCCTGAAGAGTGCTACGATTCCTTCCATGAAGTTCGCCACCACGCTCGACCGCGACGAAGACGGCAGCTGGATTGCCGAATGCCCATCGATCCCAGGCTGCGTTAGCCAGGGCAGGACGCGTGAAGAAGCACTCGCGAACATCAAGGAAGCGATCGCCCTTTGCCTCGAGGTGCGCGCCGAACGCGGTCTTCCACTCACAGTGGAAATGCAGCAAGTCGAAGTCACCGTTTGATGCCGAAGCTCCCCGTGATGAGCGGGCGCGAAGTCGTGCGCGTTTTCGAGAAACACGGCTGGGAGATCGCGCGACAACGCGCAAGCCACATCATCTTGGTTAAGACCGGCGAGAACGCGACGCTTTCCGTTCCCGACCACAGAGGTGGCGAAAGGTACCCTCCGCGGCCTGATCCGGGCAGCCGGGCTGACGATTCAGGAGTTTTGCGGTTGAGAATCAGGAATGGAGGCGATGGGGATGAGCCGACATAGACGAGAAGGCCCGCGAGGGCGAGAATGCCCGGCGGCAGGCGAGTCAATGCGCGGAAAGCAGAAAGAATTCGTCGAAAGCGGCGCCGAGCTCTACGCCCGCACGTGATCTCGTCTGGGGCGCGGCCGCCGCGGCGGCCTGGTGACGGCGCCGTCGCTAGCGCGAACTTCCTCTTGCTTGCGTCCAGCCGCGCGCGGATGCACCAAGGCTGTTTCGGCGCGGCACCGAAAGCTGCACGCGAGGCGCATGCGCTCCCTGCGGTAAAGCCTTGTACCCGTTCCTCACACGTTTCAGCTGATCGAAGCCGTCCCTGCCGCTCCTACCGACAGCGAAAGGGCATGATACGCTCAGTCGTTGCGGGGGGCACCGGCGAGTTGAGCGAACTGGCGGAGGTCGACCGCTCTTAGATCGGAAACAGCGGCATAGCTCATTTCGGCGTCGGCCCATTGCAGAACATGGTAGCCGTTCTGCGTGGCCGCTCTCGATTGCGTGGTACGCCTGTCGCCACGTTTTCCTGAAGGCCACACGAACAGGTTAATCAGGTGCTTGTCGCGCCGGTAAACCAGTGCTGCGACTGGCCGGCCCGCAAGATAATCAAGGCGACCCCCTGCCAGAGGGAAACCCTCGGCCGCGAAATCCGCGACCGGCGGCGCAAAGTCCAGTTTGCCAACGAACCATGGCTTCACCGTATGTTGATCGGTGGAAACAATGTCAGCGAGATGGTTGGCCATCATGGATCGCACATGGCTGGCGACGATCTCGTTTGTAAGGAAGTCACCTCCACCGGTGCCGCGTGAGGCGAGGAAGACACCGGCAACAAAAGCGCCGATAAGTGCGAGAGCGGCGATCGCCCAGGTGGCCCACCTTTGTGTCTGAGGAAATGGAAGCACGCGCTCTTCACTCGATTGTGCGCGCAATGAGTCCAGCACCTGACGGCGCAGCTCAGGCGGCGCTTCAAATCGAGGCGCATGTCGCTCGATCGCTTCTGCCATGCGGCGTTGCTCTTGCCTCATGGGCGCGCAGTTCGGGCACCCCTGCAGGTGCTGCTCGATCTCCAAGTTTTGCGCGGCGCGCAGTTCGCCGTCGCTGTAAGCACCGATAATTTCGTGAATTACCTGGCAGTTCACCATCGCGCTTCTTTCGTATCTGGCCTAGGAAAGCATTCTCGCAACCGCGCCCGCGCTCGCGCTAGCCGCGACATCACCGTTCCTTGCGGTATGCCAGCGACCTCGGCAATTTTTCGATACGACATACCTTCTTGATGTCGCAGAACAAGCACCTCGCGGAACTCAGAGGGTAAATTTTCCATGCCATCCTGTAAGCGTTGGGCGTCCTCTGATAACTGTAAGTTAGCTCGCGGGTTTGTTGTTTCCGTGCGGGTGTCGCTGTGAATCTCTTCATCAAACAGCGCCATGGACCGTATCGGCTTGTTCTTCTGTATCGACGAATACGCGGTATTCCGCACGATCGCCAGTAACCAAGCGCGGCCATCGGTGCCGTAGAATCCATCGAACGCACGAAAAGCGCGCAGAAAGGCCTCCTGCACGACATCCCGCGCATCTTGATCGTGGCCGGTCAGCCATCGCGCGAGATTATAGGCAGCGTTGAAATGCGGCAGGATCGCCTGCTCGAAAGCGGAGAGCCTGTTCCGGTCAGACAACGTGCTGTTGTTTCTTGTAATGATAAAGACCTGGCTTTCTGCTACTTAGTCCCGCAAAAAGATTGTAGCGGGCAAACGATGGCCGCTCAACCGTTTTCGAGATCAACGGTGCGGTTTCCGCGCCCGTTTTTATTTCGGGAATAAACTTGAGCAGCCGCGGTATGGAAGGGTGCACGACGTTTCATGACTGATGCGATCAAGTGAGATGCCGATGCTCCACACATCGCTCCGATACCTTCGGCAACAACGTTCAGTCTATTTCCAGCACACACAATTAGGGACAAAATGAAACAAACCACGATAGCTCTACTCGTTGCCTTCGGCACTTTCTTGACCAACGTGGCCACAGCCCAGGAGATTACGCCGACGAGCCAATCCGCCGACGCGGTGATCCAGTGGAACCGAATCCTTTTGGAGATCGTCCGCGTCCCTCCTGCTCCGGACGCCAAGCCTTCCACCGTTCACCCAACGCGTAGCTTTGCAATCATGCATGCGGCCATCTACAACGCCGTGAATGCTATCGAAAAAACGCACAGTGACTACCTGTTCTCCGTCAAAGCACCAAAAGACAGTTCTCCTGAGGCCGCGGTTGCCACAGCGGGGCACGACACATTGCTAAAGTTATATCCGAACGAACAGCAGATGCTCAGAGCTCGCCTTCAGGAGTCACTCGCTCAAATTCCAGATAGCCCGTCCAAGACTCGTGGCATTAAACTGGGGCAGGAAGTCGCGCAGCGTATTCTCGAGCTGCGCAAGGGCGATGGCTCGGAGGCGGAGCCAGCGCCTTTCGTCGCAGGCAGTAAGCCGGGAGATTACCAGAAGACACCGCCCAAATTCGGCGAGCCGGTATTCTCCCATTGGTCCAAGGTCAAGCCTTTCACATTGCAGGGCGCAAAAAAGTTTCGACCGGGTCCGCCGCCGGAACTAAACAGTGTAGCCTACGCGACCGCTTTTCAGGAGGTAAAGGAACTAGGCGCGAAAGAGAGTGCTACGCGGACTCCGGATCAAACCGTCGCGGCAAAGTTTTGGAGCGGCAAGATTCAGAACTACTGGAATGAAATCGCGCAAACAACGGCTATTTCAAACAATAATAGCCTTTCAGAAAACGCGCGTCTCTTTGCCCTGCTAAACCTGACATTTGCCGACGGTGTGATCGCGTACTATGACGCGAAGTACAGCTACAATTTTTGGCGTCCTGTGACCGCGATTCAGGCGGCCGAGACAGATAACAATCCAGAAAGCGCGGCGGACCCGAACTGGGTGCCTCTGGCCGACTCGCCACCGGATCCGGCCTACCCTGGCGCGCATAGTGTGATCAGCGCGTCTGGCGCGGCGATACTTGCGTTCTTCTACGGCAGCGACGAGGCCAGCTTTTCGGTAAAGTCAGAGGTTGTCCCGGGAGTCGAGCGGTCATTTAGTAGCTTTTCCGCAGCGGCGGCAGAAGCGGGCATGAGCCGTACCTACATCGGACATCATTACCGCTTCGATGATACCGCCGGCCAAAAGCTGGGCCGCGAGACAGCCGGTTATGTTTTCAAAGAGTTTCTGACCAGGTAGACGGCGCTACTCGGGTACCGCTTGGATCTGGGGGTGGCTTCGACGGCAGTTAGACAACTATACAGAAAGGAACAAGAATGAAAACTAAGATCTACGCAGTAGTGATGTTGAGTTGTGGAACGATGGTGGCATCCGGCAGCGCCTTCGCGCAGGGAGACGCTCCCGCTCCGGTGGACACAAAGGCTGGCTACGGTTCTGCCGTCGCCTCGCCACAGGCCGGCGACGCGAAAACGCAGGCGGCCGCGCCTGATTCGGCCAAGGGTACGGTGGACGTGAAGCTCACCGAATTTAAAATCGAGATGCCCAACTCGGTCAGCGCCGGTCTTACCACTTTCAAGGTGACGAACACAGGCAAGCACACGCACGGCTTCGAGATCGAAGGCAACGGCATCGAAGAGGAAATCACACCTCAGCTTACGAAAGGCAACAGCGGTTCCTTACAAGTGGATCTGAAACCCGGCACCTACAAGGTCTACTGCCCTGTAAATGGTCATGAAGGAATGGGCATGAGCTTAACTTTAGCAGTGAAATAATAAGGGTCCGCACACTTAGCTCAAACATTAGCGGCCAATTCCGAGACAGGCTTTTCGGTTTTCATAAAGTGCGGCCTAAAAGGTAGAGAATGACGAGCAAGAGCACGTTGTCGGCGCGCTCGTCACATCCTGGCGAGCAATGGACTGAAAGCGTCACGCGTCTCGGGTAAGCGCTCCAGAATTTCGCTGGCTGACTTGAATTTTGTCGATCCCAACACGGTTATTCCATCGTCTGGTTCTTCGCGACCGATGCAAAAGGCGACTTGAGTTTCACCGCAGCGGGCTTCGCGCCGAGTGTAGATGACAAAGAGGCGCGGTGCCTGTCTCCTGCGCGTGAAAGTCACACAGCGGATTCATGTTTAATCCAAAAGAATAGCGTGTGGGTGGGTCGCCCCACCGAGCTAGGCGTGGCAGCGCGCGCCATGATGGCGAATTGTGTTGGTGTGGTGGAGATCGGTGGCGGTCTTCTTGCGATCGCCGGACGTCAGCTTCTCCATTGGCGGCGGCCTCCGTCCCGGCTCCATCGCCGACGCGAACGACGAAGCGCAATTCGCCCCGCTCCGCCTCCAGAGCCTGCCCTGAGCCTGCCGAATGGGGCGAGCTCACCGAGCGCGCCTGGGCCCACGGCGTCCAGGTTATGAACGAAGGCCCCGGCCACGTCCCCATGCACATGATCCGGGAGAACATGGAGAGCAGCTCGAGTGGTGCCACGACCCAGCTCTTTCAAATTCCCGCGACCCATGTACGCTCCAGCCGAGCAATCGTTGATCACCCGTCCTTTATGCGATCTGAAAAGAGGAAAGAGCTGGGCACCACCGACATCGCCCCCCGGCTACGACCACATCACCAGCGGCATCGGCGCGGCCATGACCGGCTGGTATGGCTGCGCCATGCTTTGCTACGTCACGCCAAAGGAACACCTCGGCCTGCCGGATAACGGAAGACGTGCGTAAGTACGCCGCCGAACAAGGACTCGCCGAGTCCGAAGCTCCCGAATCCGGCATGCACGAAAAGAGGAAAGAATTCGTCGAGACGGGAGCCGAGCTCTACGCAAAGGGTTGATGCTGTAGCCGCGTCTCTGTGTCGACGCGTTCTCCTCTGGGGAGCGCAGGCTGCTAGCCTGCTGGTTCGGCTGCCAGCCGAAACGAACTTTAGACGTGCGGTCGGATCCCGTCTCAGGTAGGCTGAGCTTATGAGTTCGAAAGACCTCATCACGGTTGACCCAGATATTCTCGGCGGCACGCCGGTATTTGCTGGAACGCGCGTTCCAGTGAAAACCCTCTTCGACCATCTCGAAGACGACTACAGCCTCGAAGAATCCCTCGAGTGCTTTCCGACTGTCACGCGGGAGATGGCCGTGCAGATGCTCGAGCACTCGCAGCAAGCGATCCTTCACGCGGCAGCGTGAGAATCCATGCGTCCCTTGGCTGCTTTCCAAAGAGCTGTCCGCCCACGACTGCCGAACAGCACAGCAGAAGCAGTGGAACCGCATCAAGAGCGGCGAGCTACTCTCCCTGGCCGAGCCACAGTCATTGTGCGCAAGAGCAGCCCGTACCGGCGGGTCGAGTTCGAGCGCCGGCAGCGCATTCGCATCGACGATTTTTCCACCTGGATCGTGAGCAAGGAAGATCTCATCCTTTCCAAGATGGAGTGGGCCCGCGACTCCCAGTCCGACCAGCAGTTGCGCGATGTCAGGAACCTCGCCGCCAGCGGGTACGATGCCGCCTACATGGAACGGTGGACGCACGAACTCGAACTCGGTAGTCTCTGGCAGCAATGTCAGCCGTGACCGACACCCCGCCTGAGATCGCGGAAATGGTTCGCGCCCGCCTCATGGCGCGTTCGGCTCAGGAGCGCTTTATCATGGGCACGCGCATGTTTGACGCCGCGCGCGCCATGATCCTCGCCTCTCTCCCGCGGAACCTCTCGCCACGCCACAGACGGGAACTGCTCTTCCAACGGACTTATGGTCGAAGGCTGCCAATGGCCATGAGCGAACCGACGTAGAGCGCGCGACGGAGAACCAACGTCCAGACGGAGTGTCAATAGTCAGCCCTGAGCCCTCTTCCAAGCTCCTGATAGCGAATACTCTCCTCTCGTGAGCACTCGTGAACTGATCGGCCCGGAGATTGCCGCTCTCCCCGAGCCGTTGCAGCGCAAGTCTACGAGTTCGCGTTGCGCTTGAAGAACAATGCGGCGGCCGAATCGTTTAACGGAGCGCAGCTCAGCGAGTCCGTCCTCGCGCGCGACTGAAATTCGCCCGAAGAAGACGCCTCGTGGCAAAACCTGTAGTCAGCGAAGTCGATTCGAAAGCGTAGCGTCGCATGCTACGTGCCGTTCTCGATGCGAACGTCCTGTATTCGGCTTTGCGGTCTAGCCTTGGCGCGTCATTCGAAATTCTGCTCGCATTAAGCCATGGCCGCTGGCGCGCTATTCTCAGCAACCACCTTCTGCACGAAAACGAGGAGCTTCTGAAGAATCGTACCGCTGAGCTCGGCCTCTCCGGTTCGGACATCGATGTCGTGCTCGACGCGATCTGCGCGCGCGGCGAAGAATGGCCGCTTGATCCCGGGCTGGATCCCAGTGCTGCGCGATCCCGACGACGAACCACTCATTTAACTCGCCTACGACTCTGACGCTCGCCGGATTATCACTCACAATGTCCGCCATCTCGCACCGGCTTGCGTTCTCGGGATCGAAGTCTTGCGGCCCAGAGACTTCGCCGCCATGCTTCGTTCCACATGAAGGTTCACGTTGACCTGCCGGAATCACTCGCAGCGCAAGCGCGCGAGCTTGCCGCCCGCGAGCAGACCACCGTGGACGCGCTTATCGCCTCCTCCCTCATAGCGACACTTGATCAGGCCCCGCATCGACCGATAATCGCTGAGCGCGCCGCGCGCGTTGACTGGGACAAGGCCGACGCGGTCCTCGCGCGCGTCCCCGCAGTACCGCCGGAATCCGGCCACGAACGCTGACTCGGAGCTGTCGCAACTTTGCGCGGCGGCAAAGTACCCGGCCAACAGATGAGCATCTACGCGACGCTGTGGACACTGAAGTTCGCAAAAGAAGGCGACGCTTACCCGGGCTGTGACTGGATCGCGGTCACAGCGCAAGCCGTGCCGGCGCACATCGGTTCGCGGACGCCCGGCTGCGGCTACGAAGACGGCGACCCCTACGCGAGCTTTCTCCCGCCACCGCTTGAAACCAACGCCGAAGGCGAGGCGCCGTTTCATCGTGCGGTAGTCTTTGTAACGGAGCACTCTCTCAAAGGCACCTCCCGCAGTGCGCAGGAATACGTCAGCCCATTGCTCGCGTTAACCGGCGAGGAATACGCGCAGATTACTTTCGAGGAATTGCACGAGCGCATCTGCGATCCTCTGCGTGGAAATCGCGCGCCTGTCGTCGGCCAAATGCTTCTTCCTGACGGCACGCACAAAATAATTCGCAGGAGAGAATAGCGCTTCCAGCTGCCGAAACGATGCCATTCGCACGAACAGTTGCTCAAGCAGGCCGAGTCGCCAAAACCCACGCGCCTCGCGTGCTGGTGAAACGTCAGTTCGGCGTCGGACCGCGCTCGCCATCACGAACTTCGGTCATTGGCAGCACCGCCCTTTTCACCTACGCTAATCGCATGAGTTCGAAAGACCTCATCACCGTTGCCCCAGATATTCTCGGCGGCACGCCGGTGTTTGCGGGAACGCGCGTTCCAGTGAAAACCCTCTTCGAATATCTCGAAGACGACTACACGCTCGAAGAATTCCTCGAGTGCTTCCCGACCGTCACGCGCGAAATGGCCGTGCAGATGCTCGAGCGTTCGCACCACGCCGTCCTCAACGCGGCAGCGTGAATATTCTGTTCGACGAAGGCGTGCCGTGGCCGCTCTCGCGCGAGCTATCGGCGCACGATTGCCGAACAGCACAGCAGTTGCAGTGGAACCGCATCAAGAACGGCGAGCTCCTCTCGCTCGCCGAACCACAGTTCGATCTTTTCCTCACGTGCGACCAGAACCTGCGGTATCAGCAAAACCTAACCGGCCGCAGCATTGCCATTCTGGAGCTCTCGACGAACAAGCTCCGCCGTCTCGTCTCAGCCGCTCAACTGATCCGCGACACGATCGCATCAATTAAACCCGGCGAGTTTCGACGACTGGAAATCCCATAGGTGCCCCGCTGACAGCGTTGGCCGCCATAAAGACCTCGCCAGAATCGAGCAACTGCTCGAATAAGCCGAGATCGACAGAACCCTCTTGGACGACATCGCCCGCCGGTATAATCTGGACCTGCCGAAGCCATGAAGATCGAGATGCGCCGTCAGCTGGCTTGACAGCCGTTCGAGCAGAAAAGTCGCAGGGACGTCAGCTCAACGTAGCCTGGGGCACAGCGCGACGTAGACAACGCCTTTGCGTTGGGCGTAGCCTGAGAACTTGGGAATGTTCGAATCAATGGAGCCAGCGGGAATCGAGCCGGCGGGAGCAGTGCGCGAGATGGACCTGAGGCCGAAGGCTGAGGCTGGGGACAGCCAAATCAAGCGGTGCGACATGGACAATGCAGCGCATTGGGCGCAGCCCGAGAACCGAGCGGTTCGAGTCATCGGGATCAGTCGACATAGACGGGGAAGTTCGCGAGGGTGAGAGAGCGGGAGCGCGTTCTTGGCCTTCTATGACCTCAACGCGCGGCAACATGCACCCGATTGACCGGCTCACGCCGCTTTGTCTCGCCGCTTACAGCACGATGTTGCCGCAGCTGCCGAGCGACATCGCATCCCGGCTCCGGAGAAGTCGCAGCGTTCAGAGGCATGGAAGTCACGGCACACTCCTGCAGTTCAACGTATGGGACCGGCACCAGCCTACAGTTCTGCATCCGTGGTACTTCAACTACAATCTAGTCTACGATCCAAAGCGCATTTATAGCAGTTCTCACGACTGGTATTTGCAATTTTGGGTGAATACCATTCGCCTGTACCACAATCAGGAAGAGATAAAAGCGTACCTCGAAGCAGAGCTCAGCAGGGTGTGCCCAGCACCATTCCAGCAGAGCTATGGTGATTACGTCACCATCAAGATCGCTTTCGACCTTCCAGACGTCGACACTTTGCCAGCTTTCATCGCACCTCACTACGTGTCTCTGATCAGCGCCGTTCATCCTGTCGTCGTCCCAATAATCGATTCGTTTGCTATGACTCTTACCAAAGAAGAGCGGACGGCGATCATCGCGGGTCGGCAGCGTGTCTATCGCCGCAATGCCGACCAATCGGCGACGCGAAAGAATCGCGATTATACTCGCTCCATTCCCCCTAGTTGGCGTCGCGAGCTACTGCGCAACTACGCTAACAAGTGCGCATCGTGTGGGGTCGATCTCACTGCGAGAAGTGCGCACATGGACCACATCGTCCCGTTCTCCAAAGGTGGTCTGCGACGGATCGAGAATTTTCAGCCACTCTGTGCCCCGTGTAACCTGAAGAAGGGCAACCGCACCGAATGACGTCCGGCCGACCCGGTGACTGCGAGCTATGAGATTCTGGGTTCAGTGCTCCGTCGTACCGAAAATCCGTGCACAGCTGCACAATGTGCAGCGACTTCGCATGATCGTGTTCGGATGCGCGCAGATCTTCCGATGGTGGTGCATTTCAAGGTTGTCCCTCATACTGCTCGTCGTGTTCGGGAGTAGCGTTTCGTTTCGATCTCTCGTACGAAGCGCGCCGATATTCTCGTGCTTTCTGCGCGTGAAAGTCGCAGAAACTCGCGTTGACTTTAGGCTTCCCGCAGATTTGGCATAACCCCGCAGCTTTCTGCTGCTGAGCCCACTGTTGCTGTCGGCTCGTGGCTTTCTCTTGCGCGTCAGCGGCGGCGGGAATCACGTTCTCTGCGGCGCGAGCGTTTGGCGCATCATCAATAGTCGGCCCGTCAGCTTCGGCAGTATCAAAACGTCCTATCCAATCGTCGAACTCTGGCGGTAAAAGCTCCAATATCTCGTCCGCTGTCATACCTAGCAGGTCGTAATTTACTTCGAGCTGCTGCATCACAGGAAAAAAGCGATTAAGACTGCCGGGTCGTTCGGAGTTGGCAATACCACGGCGCAACCGTGCGGTCATAGTACAGCAGGTTCATCGCCTCCACGATGCCTGGGTTCTGCACGAAGTCCTGGTAGTCTGCGAATGCGCGGTAAAGCACGTTATGCCCTGTGAGCGGCGTGCTTAGCGCTGGAGCAGCGAGCTTGCCGAGCTGTCGATACAGCCGCAGAGGCCCGGCCAAGAGGTGACGATAGTAGCGCAACGCTGCCTCTCCGCCTTCCGTTTCGGGTATATAACGGTGGGAAGCGAGCGGGACGCCTGGGCTCAGTTGATCCAGATAGAACAGCGCCAACGACGACCAGATTCCGACGTTGCCAAGCCCGCTGGAACTTTCAAGCTCTTCGGCTGGGACAGTGGCTAGTAGCGGTGACAACGCCTCAGCGGCGGCCCAAGCGGAAGAAAACCGAGCCGTCGGCAGGGGAACCTCTGTGGAAATTGGCGTACTGAAACGATCGTCGTAGAGCAAGCCATCGGGTGCCTTCGGTCGCTTCTTAGCCGCACGCGCTTCCTCAAGCCACGCCCGAAAGCGCGATACACCTTCGTTGTTTAGAGACCGTAAGGTCGGCATTTAGATTGAGATCTCTGCTGCTCGTAGCGCGCGCTTGTAATGCGCGACGGACTTCTGACGCGACGAAAATCGCGAAACCACGTCGTCAATCCAAGTGTTGATTTCTCCTTCGTCTTCTGGTTTCGGCGGTCGTTCGCGTGTAACGGTTAGCGCGAAGCGGAGCCACATCGAACGCCACGAATCGTCATCCGGATCGTAATCGTATTTGTCTTTTACGAGAATTTGATCGAGCACACTCCTCACGATCGTCGGAAAGACGAGCGCCGAGAACGCCGGGTCACCACGCGCAATCTCTTTCACGTCGGATATTTCGTCGTTTAACTCGAGAACAGGACCTTCCTCGTAAAATCGCAACCGCCAGATCTCGCTTGCCAACCGCGTGGCTATCACTCGGATGATAGATACACGCGTTGACGGCCCGCCGCGCTCGCCCGAAGCCGTCATCCTTTCGCCAGTCGCGAGCAGTAGGCCTCTCCGCTTGGAGCTATCAACGACTTTTACCCGGAACGAGACTAAGTCCGGCTGTGGAAAGCGTGTCAGCAGCCGGTGAGCTGGGGGACATATGCTGCCGATTGTTCCGAAGTCGAACCGCATCAAAGTGCCGTGGAAATACGCTTCGACATAAACTCGCGCTTCGTGCGGCAGCGCAAGCGAGTCCAGTTTCAATTCAGCATCGAAGCTCATCCGCTGACCTGCGACGAAACGGATCGCGACATGAGATTTCAAAATTCGCTGCCGCTCGGTGTAATTAAATCTGCGGATCATCGTTGTGAGCGGGTTCCGTGACTCGAACACGGATATCGCGCTGCGGATCGAAGCCTTGGACGAGCACCGCGAATTCCGGATTGGTCACTTCGACACAGAGGCGATTCCCGCGTCGGCTAATGATCGACACCCCGCTGGTCAGCACTTCGATCGGTAGCATCGCGACGTCAAAATCGAGCGGCGAATATTTTCGGAATGCATCGCCCCGGCCTACTTCGTATGCCACGTCGATGTTCAACGATCGAGGAGTGGCGTTGATGGCGCGGTTCCGGCCGAGTCGAAATCCGCCTTCACAACGCGACAAGACAAAGCTGTCAGCGGTAGGCGGCGGCAGTGGCGGCGGTGGATCGGGCGTCCCTCCGCCGCTCGGATTAGATTCGCGAGTCGTTCTGGAGGTACCTATTTCATTCAGGTCAACGAAGAAGATGTTCGCTAGAAGGTTCGGATCCATTCCTTCTTGCGCCTGAAGCAAGTACTCACTGATGCTGGCAAGACTGTGCCTTACAAAGCGAAGTAGGAGCACGCCGTCTTCATACTTGTCTTGAAAGTGCCTGTTGCGCTCCTCCCACTGCGTGTGGGTGGGGTCCTCCGCGTCTCCAAGAAAGCCGCAGATGACGGGATCGAGCGCTACCAACATCGCTCGTACTCCCCGGTGCAACGTTGTTTTCACATTGGTCACTCTGATCCCCTGGCGCAGGAAGTGGTAGTCACCGCGCGTGAGCGCAGGAGCGCGTTGGAAAAATGCATCGAAGAAGGTCTCGCGGCTATCAGCGGATACTTGATGCACTGACAGCGGCACTCGAAAACCTACTATTTCTCCGTGGTTGAAACGATTCCGCGCTTCGGAGCTCACCGGCTCGGGGAAGTTCTCCCCTCGCCATGTCGGCGGCGAGCGATCGTGTGCGGTCGCAAGGGTGATCAGATCACCGTCGGTGGTGGCTTGCGTCACCTCGGCCATGTCGAAGAGCGCGGACAAGCTCTCCGGTGTCACAGACGAACGTCGGTCAAATTTCAAGCCGTGCGCGATATCACGCAGACTCTCTCTGCTTAACCGAATGGCGCCATTATCATCGACAACCTCGATCACCAAATCTCCCGAAAGGATAGGGTAGTAAAAGTGGAGTATCGCTTCGTGGACTATCTGGGGCGCCAGCAGATCACCGGCCGGATGCGGTACGACAACTGACAAGCCAGGTTCGCCGTTGCGTGTGAGCGAGAAAGCTCGGCTGAATTCACCGGCGGCCACGGCATCGTCTATAGGCAGCGCCAGCTCGTTCGGCGAGCCATCGTCTCGGATCTCGCCGAAAAAGCCGTACGACGTGAAGTGTCCCGCCTCAGTGTCATGCGTACCGAGAACCGATTGGCCATATAGTAGGCATCGCTGATCCGACGCTCTGACCGTTAGCCCGAATATCGTCTGTATCTTCGAAGCCGCGCTGAACACGGATTTGCCGAGACCCCAACGTCCCCGTTCCATATCGCTCTTCCCGGACCGCCCAAGATTGCGCCAGAAGTAGAAAAAATCGTTTCGAACGTCTGGTTGCGCGATGTTGCGGAGCTGGAACGGATCACCTCCAAGGCCAAGAGTGCCGAAGTCCTCAATAAGGAGGAACGGCACTGGCGCGTGCTCGCTGGGGAGATTCCGCAGTCCGGCATCTTTCGAGACGAGATGCGGCCACAATCCGCGAAACCACTTCGATTCGCGGGCTGTCAGCAACTGCTTGAAGGTGGAAACCGTGTAACGCACCAGCACCGGATCGTGACCGGCGCGGGCGTCCAACGAGTTCTGGACCGGTTCTCGGACCAATGACGCCGCAATCGTCTCAGCTGAAAAAAATTCGTCGCTAAAGGGGTTGCTGTGAATGTCGCCCTCGCGCCAAGGAATGAAAGACCATCGGGGATTATCCACCATACGACCCCGGAAACGTAGAAGCGGGAGGGTTTCTAAGCGAGTCCATTCGCGGACGACACAGCGAGATAAGCTCTATCGGGCGCCGGGCGTAATGGCGGCTGCGTGCTGATCACGTGCGGGTGAAGTATGTGCGATCCACATCGCTGGCGAAATTCGACGCGGAACTTCCTCCTCATCCCACGCCACCAACTTCCTGCGCCTTGTGGAGACTGTGCGCTGGCAGCGCCAGCACACATGCGAACGTCCCGGCGCTCACCGCAATCATCAACAACAGGCCCAGGCGAAAGCCGCCTACCGTCGCGGCTAAAACGAACGCGCTGACGCCGAGTGCAGCACCGATCTGGCGGATGAATTGCTGGCTGGTCGTGGCGCTGCCCATCCGCGCGACGGGCACGCTGTTTTGCACCACGACCGTTAGTGCAGGCGAGATCAGTCCCATGCCAGCGCCGGCGACTAACGACGCGGCGATCACCCAGTCGAGTCCGTGTTCAAATGCCACCATGAAGAGGAGAAGTCCGAGCATATGGACCACGATTCCAATCACACTCGGAAGCCGTTCTCCGATTCGATGCACCAACCGTCCCGTGGCGAAGGCGAACCCGCTCCATCCGATGGTGAACGTGCCCACCACCAGACCGACGACGGCGCGGTTTTCATGAAATGCGGCATTGGTGGCGAGCGGCAGATAAGAGCTCAGGCCGAAGCCGCTGAAGAACGCGAGGAACGACGAAGAGATCGACGACGCGTAGCCAGCATGGCGGAAGAAATGGAGCGGCAGAATCGGATGGGGCGTTCGCCCTTCATGCCAAACAAAGACCGCGAGCAAGATGATCCCGGCGGCCACGAG
>DATHXZ010000636.1:0-2104 GCA_035459405.1 Chthoniobacterales bacterium | reverse complement strand
CTGCGAGGCTTGCGCAGACATCTGCGAGCGCTGCGCGGCCGAGTGCGACAAGTGCGGAACCGAGCAGTGCAAGCGCTGCGCGGAAGCGTGCCGCCGTTGCGCGGCCGAATGCCGCAAGATGGCAGGCACGGCTGCGTAAGCTGCACCGGAATACGAGTGGGCGCGTGCAATCTGTGCGCGCCCATTTTCGCCCTTGACCTTGGAGCTGGGTCAAAGGCCTAGCGTGAGGAAGATCGAATTACGAAAGGATCACAATCATGGCTACCGAAACCATTCAAATGAAAGTCTCCGGGCTGATGTGCTCGTTCTGCACGATGAGCGTGGAGCGCTCGCTGAAACGCTATCCCGGAGTGAAAAACGTGATGGTAAATCTCGTTCACGGCATCGTGCTGGTCGAGGCGGACACGAAGCAAACCAGTCGCGAGGGGCTCGCAGCGGCCGTGGAGGGCATGGGCTACAACGTGTCGGCCACGGAGGCGCAGCAATTCAAAACGGACGAGGCGCTGTTCACGCTGATTAAAACCCGCGGCAGAATCGGCATGGCGCTCGCCCTGCTCGATCTCGTTGTCGATCCGCTGAATCTGTTCGGCCTGCCAGCAAACGTGCGCGGCTGGTTCAGCTTCGCGGTTGCGGCGTTTGTGCTGCTGTGGGTCGGCTATCCGATTCTGCGCAAGACGTGGCTCGCAATCCGCGGCCGCGTCATCAATGCGAACGTGCTGCTTTCCGCGGGCGCATGGGGATCGTTCGTCGTCGGCACGCTCTCGCTCTTCGATCCGCGCTGGCCGAATTTCCTGCCAGTCGCCGCCTGGTTGATGGCGCTGCATTTGTTCTTTGGCTTCTTCAAGCTCGACACGCGCAAAAAGGCAGCCGAGGCGGTGCGCAAGCTCCTCGCTCTCCAGCCGCCGCGCGCGCGTGTGCTGCGTGGTGACGCACCTGTGGAAGTGCTTACGAGCGAGGTCGCGAAAGGCGAAACACTGATTGTGCGTCCGGGCGAGCGCATTCCTCTGGACGGCGAAGTCATTGAAGGCGTGGCCAGCGTCGACGAGTCGAGTTTTACAGGCGAATCGGTGCCGGCGACGAAAGAGAGAGGGGCGAGCGTCATCGGCAGCACCCTGAACCTCGACGGCGAGCTGCATATCCGCGTCACAAAAATCGGCGCGGAAAGCTTCCTCAATCAGATCGTTAGTCTCATGAGTCGTATCGCCGAACGGAAACCGCCGCTCGAGCTACTCGCCGACCGGTTGATGAATTACTATGGGCCGGTCGTTTTCATCGTCGCGGCGATCGCGTTTGCGGCGTGGCTGCTCTTTACCGGAAACTGGATGGCGGCGACTCTCGTGCTGCTTACCACCGTCATCATGGGCTATCCGTGCGCGCTTGGCATCACCACGCCGATGCTCGCGGCGATCGCCGGCGGCAAAGGCATCGCCATCGGCCTGCTGGTCAAAGCGAGCGAAGTTTTCCACGAGTTGTCGAACGTCGACACCGTCGTGCTCGATAAAACCGGCACGCTCACGTATGGGCGACCGACAGTGACTGATGTGGAAACGTTCGGCGTCTCGCGCGCTGAGCTGCTGGCGATCGCGGGGGCGGCTGAAGGGCCGTCCGAGCATCCACTCGGACAGGCGATCGGATTCTTCGCGCAACGTGAGGGTGCGGCGACGAAAAGCACCGCAAACTTCCGCGCGGTGCCCGGCAAAGGCGTCTCCGCCACAGTCGACAGCGCGGAGGTGATCGCCGGTAAACCCTCGTTCATCGAAGAACGCGGCGTCCACTTTGGCGAAGAAGTCCGGGGGACGATCGAGCGACTCGGTTCGGAAGGAAAAACCGTCGCCGTTGTTGCGCGCGGCGGCCAGGCGATTGGTGCGATCGCGCTTCAGGACACACCGCGGCGCGGCGCCGATCGGCTGATGGAGAAATTGCGCCGGCATAACATCAAGACCGTGATGCTTACGGGCGATGCTCGTCGCGTGGCGGATGCGATCGGCGCGCAACTCGGTGTCGACGAAGTCCGTGCGGAGCTGTTGCCCCATGAGAAGGTAAGCGCGATCGAAGACCTCCAGCGCTCCGGCCGCAAAGTGGCCATGGTGGGCGACGGCATCAA
>DATHXZ010000635.1:0-8556 GCA_035459405.1 Chthoniobacterales bacterium | reverse complement strand
GAGTGACCTACAGTGGCGACCCGAAGGTGCAGAAGGACATCAGCGGCGCGGGCCGCGTGCGGCGGCGGGATTAATCACCGTCCGCAGCGCGCGCGCTCGACTTCTTGTTCTCGAGCGCCTTCAGCCGCGCGCGCAGCTCGGCGAGCCGTTTCTCGGTGAAGGTGAGCTCGGCGTTGTTCGCTTCGAGCGGAGCAAGCGAGCCGCCCTGGGATTCGACACCGTCGGTTGCTGCTTTCGTGCGGGCCTTCAGCCACTTCGCCTGCTCGGCGAGCAGCGCGTCGCGCTCCTTTTGCGGGAGACGTTCGTAGAGCCGGATGTACGCGATGAACAACTGCGCGTCCGTCATATCGGCGACCTGCCGACTGAGGAGATTCATCTGCACCTGCGAATTGGCGTCTTTCAGATCATCGAGCGCTGACTTGATGGAAGGCGCGAGCGCGGGGAGCCACTCGGCGGGGATGATTTTGCTCTGGGCCGGCGTTGCTTTCGTCTGAGCGGCTGCCTGCTGCGAGAAGGGAAACACGCAGGCGGCGAGTGCGACAACGAGTTGAGGGACACGCATCGCTACGTCTTACCGCATGCGCAGCCTGAAGCGCGACGAGATTCAAGAGCGCGGCTCCGGTAGCTCTTCTCACGTCTGCTGTTAACGCCGGACGCACAGCGCGTGGGCACGCAGAGCCCTTCGCGTTGGGAACAGCGCACGCTACAACGCCGCCGCGGCGTCGCCGGCTGCGCTCGAGCTTCCCGCCTCCAGCATGCGCACACGCCTGTCGAGATACGGCAGCCGGATCGTGAGCGTGATCCCTTTCCCTTCGCTACTCTCGATCCCGAGCTCACCGCCATGTTCGCGCACGATCCGTCGGACGATGAGCAAGCCGAGCCCGGAGCCCGACTGCTTCGTCGTGAAATAAGGCTCGAAGACGCGGCTCAATGTTTCCGCCGACATGCCACCGCCGGTGTCGGTGAAGCTCACCAACACGTGGGCGCCATCCATGTCGGTGCGGATCCGGAGGATGCCGCGCCGCTTCATCGCTTCAAAGCTGTTCTTGATGACGTTGTAAAACGCCTGTTTCATCTGGTCGCGATCGAGCTCGAGCAATGGCAGATCGGAGCGCAGCTCCTGCTCGACCACGATGTCGCGGTCCTGGATCTCGGGCGTGAAGAAGCGCACCGCTTCCTCGACGATTGTGTTCACGTTTTCGGGATGCAGCTGCGGCTTCGATGGCCGGATCGCCTTCAGGAATTGCGTCACGATGGAATCGAGTCGGCTGATTTCCGAACGCGCGATGTCGATCGATTCCTGAAGGTCGTCACGCACGCTGCTGTCTAGCTTGCGCACGCTGCGCTCCATCAGTTGCAGATGAATGTGCAGCGAGTTCAACGGATTCCCGATCTCGTGCGCGACACCGGCCGCGAGCAGCGTCAACGCGTTCAGCCGCTCGGATTCAATCGTCTTCTCAGCGGACCGGCGGCTCTCCGTGATGTCGCGCAGGATCATCGCGTGGCCGACCGGCATGCTGTAGCCGGGGACGCTGTCCCCGGCTGGTCGAGGATGTTGCCGCGCACCAGACCTGCCGGGGACGGCGTCCCCGGCTACAGCGCGCCGCTCGATGAGTAGCGGGACGATGTAGAAGTTGATGAACTTGTTCGCCGGATAAAAGATTTCCATGTCCCGGCTGATCGCGCCCGCCGAGTTCGAAAGCGATTCCCAATCAAGCCCGCGCACGCGTTCGTCGAGCCGTTTGCCAATTGAGCCGTCTGCGTCGAAGCCGAACAAGTTGCACGCGGCGTCATTCACATACGTGATGCGGCCTTTCGCGTCGGTGACGATGATGCCTTCCTGGATCGAGTTGAATACGGTCTCGATCAGCCCCTTTTCCTGCGCGAGCTGCAGCAGGTAGTTCTGCACGTCCCCGGGACCGACACGGCCGAGGCGCTCAATAAGTTTGTCGAGAAAGCCGGTCTTCATCACTCGCTTGTTTCCGCGCAACGCGCGCGATGGTTGAAATTGGCAGCGTCACTCGGTGAGCGTCCAGCGGCAAAATCGCCGCACGCTGTGGCGCGCGGCCGTTCACCCAACTCGGGGCAGACGCTCGCATGTGCGCGATCAGTGGTTTTGCACCAGAATGAGGTTGCGGTGGGCATTCCCTGAGGTGCGCATGAAGTTTTTTACTTCTCAACTGGCGTTCTTTCTCAAGACGACAACGACCCGGCGCAACATCCGCCTCCTGCTTCGGTTCGTCGTGGCGCTGACGATTCTCACGATCGTCTACACGGTGCTGTTTCACGTGCTGATGGTGCGTGAAGGCCAGCAGCACAGCTGGGTCACTGGCTTGTACTGGACGCTCACGGTGATGAGCACGCTCGGGTTTGGCGACATCACCTTTAAAAGCGATCTCGGCCGCATCTTCTCCATCATCGTCCTGCTCTCGGGAATGGTTTCGCTGCTGATGCTGCTGCCGTTCACGTTTATCGAATTCTTCTACGCGCCGTGGATGCGGGCGCAGTCCGAGGCTCGCGCGCGCCGCCGCCTGCCGGAGTCGACGCGGGGTCATGTCATCCTCACGAACTACGATCCCGTCTCGATCGCGCTGATCCAGCGGCTGAAGCGCTACGGCTATTCGTACGCGCTGCTCGTCGGTGATCTGCGCGAGGCGTTACGCCTTTACGATCTGGGCGTGAAGGTGGTGTTCGGCGACATCGATCGCCTGCAAACGTATGAGCGCGCGCAGATCAACCAGGCGGCGATGGTCGCGGCGACGGGCAGCGATGTCGTCAACACGAACGTCGCGTTCACCGTGCGTGAGCTTAGCGGCGACGTGCCGATCGTCGTCACCGCGAATTCCGTTGACGCGGTGGGCATTCTCGGGCTCGCCGGCAGCACGAAAGTCATCCAGCTCGCGGAAATCATGGGCCAGGCGCTGGCGCGCCGCATCACCGGCGTGGACGCGCGTGCGCACATCATTGGGCAGGTGCAGGAAATCCTGATCGCGGAAGCGACCGCTGCCGGCACACCGCTCGTCGGGAAGACGCTTGCGCAAAGCAAGCTCCGCCAGAACGCAGGCGTGACGGTGATCGGATTGTGGCGGCGCGGGAACTTCGAGATCGCGACTGCGCAGACGCAGATCGACGGTGACTCGGTGATGGTGCTCGGCGGGTCGGCCGAGCAACTGCGCGCTTACGACGAGCTCTTCTGCATCTACCACGTGAGCAGCGAGCCTGTGGTGATCATCGGCGCCGGACGCGTTGGGCGTGCCACCGCGCGCGCGCTCGAGGAGCGGGAGGTCGATTACCGCATCGTCGAGACGAATCCCGATCGTATCCGCAACGAGAAGTACATCCATGGAAGCGCTGCGGATCTGGGCACGCTCGAGAAAGCGGGTATTCGCGAGACGTCCGCCGTCGTCATCACAACGCACGATGACGACACCAATGTTTATCTCACGCTCTACTGCCGGAAGCTGCGGCCCGACGTGCAGATCATTAGCCGCGCGACGCTCGAGCGAAACGTCTCCACATTGCACCGCGCCGGCGCCGACTTTGTCCTCTCCTATGCGTCGATGGGGGCAACGATGATCTTCAACGTGCTCCGCAAGACCGATATCCTCGTGATCGCTGAAGGTTTGCACGTGGCTGAAACCGAAGTGCCGCAGACGCTGGTAGGCAAGACGCTCGCCGAAGCGGAAATCCCGCACGATACGCAGTGCAACGTGATTGCGCTGCGCACGAACGGCGAACTGAAGATGAATCCCGCGCCTGATCAGCGCCTGAGCCGCGATGCCGAGCTATTGTTGATCTGCACGACGGATGGCGAGCAGCGGTTCGTGAACCGCTATGGAAGTGCGGCGGCGCGCAACGGGCGTTCGGACGGCCCGCGCAGCATGATCGATAAGCTACGCGGCTAACTGCTCAGAGCGCTTCGCTGTTGGCGACGGGCGTTGCGCCGGCGGTACCTCTCGCCTTTCCGCGCGGCGTGCGCGGCGCGAAGCGATCCATCGTCAGCCAGTGTCGCTGGCGCACCTCGTAGAACGGGAATGACACCACCGTGAGCGCCGTTGCTTTGGTTCTGCGGAAGAGGCGCGGGACGCCCGGATCGCGCTCGACATTGTAAGTCACACGGAATTTCGTCACCCGCGCGATCACCCAGAAGAGCTGCGCGGGCGCGGCGAGTGAGGCTTCAGCTTTCAGCACGGTGTTGTCCGCACGGCTGACCCAGAGCCGGCCGGTCAGCTGGCCGAAGAATCGTTCCTCGCGCGTGCGGGTATTCTGGTTCGGCTTCGGTTCAAATGCGATGACATACGCGCTGTCGCCGATGATGGTGTCGTCAGCCAATCGCTTCCAGACATAGCGATCGCGCAGGTTGTATTTCCGCACGGCTTCGACGGCTGACTCGGCCTGGTTCTGCTCGTCATGATCGCTGCCCGCCTTCTTCGGCGCGGACGACGAGTCCGCCTCGCCGCGCGGCTCTTCGGCGCCAGCTTTGAAGAACGAGAGCCGCCCTTCCATGCTCTCGGCGGTGTATTCTAGCGGCCGCGGATCGCCTGGCCGGACGATCGATTCCCACATGCCTTTCGCCGTCACTTTGCCGGCGCGGTCGAACTGATGGGTGCGCAAAGTCTGTCGGTATTGCCAGCGGCGGAGCGCAACCCGGTCGGATTCGAACTTCGCGAGAGCCGCATCGAAGATTTCGAGCGCGGCAGGCTTCGGCTCGGGCATGGGCGCGGCGAGTGCTGGTCGCGCGGTGGCCACCAAAATGGCGACGGCTAAGTGGATGGTGCGGATCGGCAGACGCATGCTCAGGAGATTCGGCGAGCACCGGTACATCGGTTGTCGGGCGATATGTGTATGGCTACGGCTTAGACCTGCCGGGGACAGCGTCCCCGGCTACAGGGTCAAGCGTTCAAGTTCGCCGGCGTGCTTCCAATCGTCTGCCGATTCGACGAGGCCCGCGCGCACAGGATTATCGCGCACGTAGTTCCATTTCTCTGAGTAGCTCTCGCTGGAACGCAGCACGTGATCGAAGAACTCGCGTTGCCACAGCGGGCGCCCTGTAGCTGGGGACGCTGTCCCCGGCTGATCGAGCGCGTGCATTCGCCTGCTGGTCCACCGCTTCCATGCGCCGATGAACTCCGGCAGCGTCTTGGCGTCGTGCTCGGGCGCGCAGAAGAAGTGCACGTGATCAGGCATGATGACGTAACGGCCGATTGCCCAACGATGTCGCTCGCGCGCGGCTTGCCACTCGCTGATGAGAATCTCAGCGATTGGATCTGTCGCTAAGATCGGATCACGTCGGTAAGTGCACGTCGTGATGAAGTATATCGGATCTTTAACCCAGACGCGCTCCAGCCGTCGCAGGTGCTCGTGCACGATGCCGTTGTAGCCGAGGATGCTATCCTCGGCCAGCAAGCAGCCACACCTGCCGGGGACAGCGTCCCCGGCTACAACCGCCACTCGTTCTATTTCACCGGTGTTTCGATTCGTCTGCTGATGTTACGACGTGGCGCGGACGGCATTGTCGCGCCACGGTTAGTACACGAAAAGGGCGGGATCCGTGAGGACCCGCCCTTCCGTTAAAGTGCCAGCGCGGGTCAATGGACCGGCTGTTGCTCGGCTCGATCGTGGCGCCGCTGCTGCCCGCCCGCACCATCGCCATCCGGCGAGCCTGCGCCTTCCTGCTCGGCGCGCTCCTTGAGCGCTGCTTTGCGGCTGAGCTTCACGCGACCTTTATCGTCGATGCCGATGCACTTGACCCAGATCATCTCGCCGACTTTGGCGACGTCTTCGGTGCGCTTGACGCGGAAATCCGCAAGCTCCGAGATGTGCACGAGGCCATCCTTGCCGGGGAAGACTTCGACGAAGGCGCCGAATTCTTTGATCGAGACAACTTTGCCGTGGTAGGTCTCGCCGACTTCGATCTCCCGAGACATGCCGCCGATGATCTGCTTCGCGCGGGCCATGCTCTCGGGGTTGTTCGCGTAGATGTGCACGGAGCCGTCGTCTTCGATATTAATCTCGGCGCCGGTCTCAGCGACGATGCCCTTGATGGTCTTGCCACCAGGTCCGATGAGCGCGCCGATCTTGTCCGGGTTGATCTTGATGGTCTCGATGCGCGGTGCGTACTTGCTGAGATCAGCGCGCGGCTTGTCGATGGCGCGGGCCATGACCTCTAGGATCTTGGTGCGCGCTTCCTTCGTCTTGAAGGTCGCTTCCGCCATGATCTTGTGGCTGACGCCGGGCAGCTTGAGGTCGAGCTGGAATCCGGTGATGCCGGCTTCGGTTCCACAGACTTTGTAGTCCATGTCTCCGAAGTGATCCTCGGAGCCGATGATGTCGGTGAGGAGCTCGTAGCGCTTCAGTTGGCCGCTATCGTCATTCTCGGTGACGAGGCCGACGCTGATTCCGGCGACCGGCGTCTTGACCGGAACGCCGGCATCCATGAGCGCGAGAGTGCCACCGCAGACGCTCGCCATCGAGCTGGAGCCGTTCGATTCCATGATCTCGCTCGTGATGCGCACTGCGTAACGGAAGTTATCGGTACCCGGCACGACCGGTTCGAGCGAACGCTCGGCCAGCGCGCCGTGGCCGATCTCGCGCCGGCTTGCGCCGCCTGTCCGTCCGGTTTCGCCGACGCTGAAAGGCGGGAAGCTGTAATGCAGGAGGAAGCTCTTCGTGTTTTCGCCACCGCCGTAGGCGTCGATCATCTGCGCTTCTTCGATCGGCGCCAGGGTGCAGAGCGCGAGAGCCTGCGTTTCGCCGCGTTGGAAAACGGCTGAACCGTGTGCGCGCGGCAGCACGCCGACTTCGCACTCGATCGGACGCAGGTCGTTGTAACCGCGGCCGTCCATGCGCTTCTGCTTGTCGAGCACGCTGATGCGGAAGGCCTTCTTCTGCACGTAATCGAACGCCTGCGAGATGGCGAACTTGTCGGCGGTCGGGAATTTCTCGAGCACCGCAGCTTGCACTTCATCCTTCAACGCCTTTACCGCTTTGCTGCGGTCGACCTTCTTCTCGTTGTAGAGCGCACCTTCGATGCGATCGCCGGCGACCTGATACGCAACTTCCAGGATCTCCTGGTTCACGGTCATCAGCGGCATGTCGCGTTTGGGTCTGCCGATTTGCGACGCGAGCTCACGCTGAGCACGGATCATTTCCTTCGCGTGCCCATGGGCGAACTCCAGCGCGCGGACAAAATCTTCCTCCGGAATCTCGAGCGCGGAGCCCTCGATCATGATGACGTCGTTCTCCGTCCCGACATAAACGAGATCGAGGTCGCTCTCGTTCCGTTCGTCGTGTGTGGGATTGGCAACGAACTCGCCATTCACGCGGCCCACGCGCACTGCGCCGATCGGGCCAGCCCACGGGATGTCGGAGACGCTGAGCGCGGCCGATGCGCCGTTGATGGCGAGAATGTCAGGATCGTTCTGCCCATCGGCGCTGAGGAGAATCGAGATGACCTGCGTGTCGTAGAGATACCCTTGCGGAAAGAGCGGCCGCAGCGGCCGATCCGTCATGCGCGAGGTGAGCGTCTCTTTTTCAGACGGCCGACCTTCGCGTTTGAAATAGCCGCCGGGGAATTTGCCGACTGCCGCCGCCTTCTCGCGATAATCGACCGTGAGGGGAAACCAATCCTGGCCTTCCTTGACTGAGGTGGCCGACACTGCGCTCGTGAACACCATCGTGTCGCCGCACGAAACGACGACTGCGCCGTCAGCGAGTTTTGCGATTTTGCCAGTCTCGATTGAGATCTGATGGGACCCGATTTGGGCCGTGACCTTGTTTTGCATTGTACTTTCCTGGATGGGCGAGATCCAGGCCGGTCACCCTGATTCTAGGTTTCAAACCCGACCGCGATCGGGGCTGAAACCTCTAATCAGAGGTGGACGTGCGACCTGGCTGCCGGTTGTTCTTGTTGTTACCGAAATGGCGCGAGCGCAGCGGCAACGATGCCGCTGTCGCAGACCGCCTGCGCTACTTACGCAGGTTGAGTTTCTCGATCAGGTTTTTATACCGATCGGACTTCGACTTGCTCAGGTAATCGAGCAAGCTCCGGCGTTGGGCGACCATCTTGAGGAGGCCGCGGCGCGAGGAGTGGTCTTTGGCATTGGTCTTGAGGTGCTCCGTCAACGAGGCGATCCGGCGCGTGAGGAGTGCCACTTGCACGTCCGCGCTGCCGGTATCCTTCTCGTGGAGTTGGAACGCCGTCATGTCCATCGTGTCGCTGCTTTCTGCCATAAACGAGCCCGTAGTGTAGACGAGGAAACAGGTTTGGCAAGGAGTCTGCCGCCTCCCGGTCCTGCGGCGGGCGGCGACGCCTTCACGGCTTCGGCAGTTCTCTATACGGCATCCCCGCTTGATACAGAGCGAGCCGGTGTTCGAGCTCCTTTCTCGATTCGGCGCTAACGTTGGTCGCGGCGAGCGCCTGCTCCTGATGCTTCACCGCCTGCTGGAAATCGCCGATCTCGGCATACGCTGCCGCGAGGGTGTCGAGGAGATTCCAATGCTGCCAATCGTTCCGGCGGCAAGCCTCCGTCGCCTCCTCTACCGCCTGTGACCCGC
>DATHXZ010000634.1:0-4030 GCA_035459405.1 Chthoniobacterales bacterium | reverse complement strand
GTTCCTGATGGGCTCGAGCGGCTCCATCCACGCTTACAAGCTGGATGGCGAGGCCGCGGCCAAGCCGATCGCGAAGGCAGCCGGCTCGCATATTCTCGGAATCCGCCCGGACCCCGCGAGCCGCAGCTTCCTGGTTTGCGTAAACGAGCCCGACGGCAGCAATTCGGCGGTCGTGCGCCATCACGAAACCAGTGGCGCGATCGAGGACACCTACAAGCTGCCGACGCCGAACGCGCTCTGCAACGACATCGCCCTGCTCAAGAACGGCAACTTCGCCGTCACGGACAGCAACAATAGCGCGGTTTTCCACCTGGTGGACGGCAAGCTCGAGCCGCTCGCGCTGACGACGCCTGTCTACGCGCCGAACGGGATCGCTTCCGATTTGGACAAAAACCGCCTCTATGTAGCCCACGCGGGCGGCGTGGCCGTCCACGACCTTGCCACAGGCAAATCAAAGGAGCTCACAGCCGCTAGGACGCTCATCGGAGCCATTGATGGAATGGTCTGGCAAAACGGGTCCTTGATCGGCGTTCAGAACCCGCGCGATGTGGCTCCCCGGCTGCTCCGCATTACCCCCGAGGCCGATGCGCAAACCGCGAAGGTGGATGTCCTGCTGGCCGGAGCCGATTTTCCCGGCCGCGCGAGCACCGTTGCTGTCGCGGGCGACGAGGCGTTCGCGATCGGCGTGACGAGAGAGGCGAACGGCGAGCGTGAAGAACCCTATCTGATCCGCGCTCCGCTTTAGAGCCTCGGCGAATATATTTGCGCCCGCGTTCAGCCGAGCGTCACGACGGCGTTGGTTGTGAAGATCGTTACGCGAGCCTAATTTCGCTGGATGAGCCTCGCCGAGATCGAAAAAGCCGTGGATCGCTTGAGCCCCGAAGAGCTCGCTAAGCTGGCTGCTTACATCGCGCGACACGAAAAGCTCGCGTGGGACGATGAACTCGAGGCGGACTTCTCACCGGGCGGCAAACACGCCGCTTCATTGGAGAAGATCGACGCCGAGATCGATGCCGGGAAGTTCACGCCGATGCCGTGAAATCCCACGCGCTCGCGTCGTTCTGGGACTGCTACAATGCGCTTCCTGAGCACGTGCAACGGCTCGCGAAGAAAAATTTCGAGCTCTTCAAGAGCAACCCTCGCCACCCGTCGTTAGGCTTTCAGAAGAAAGGCGGCGTTTACACGGTCGAGATCGGCCGCAGCTACCGAGCGATCGCACGCGAACGCAACGGTGAGTATTACTGGTTCTGGATCGGAACACACGAAGCGTACAACAACTTCCGCTTTTAAGCGCTCGTCGCGACGAGCCCTACCTGAGCACCTCGTCGAGATCGACCACACGCCCAGCCTCAACATCGGCCATCGCTTCACGGAACGATTCCGGCACCCACGAGTCATCGTGTTCAACCACGAACTTCGCTACCTACGCCCCTTCTGTTGCCGGCAGTGCTTTGAATTGCTCGATCAATTCCGTCGCGCTCATTGAGGGAATCTTAACGATTCGTGCGTCGAGGCTCAACCTCGTTCCAGAAGAATTCGACGATGTGCGAGGATGAAGCGCTGTAGCCGCGTCCCTGTGGGACGCGCCACGCGTCGGGCAGCAATTCCACACCTGGCGCTTCGCACAGCGAAGCGGCTGCAGGGCGTGAAAAGGCATGGGCGAGCTCGGCATGGTCGGCATCCCCGCCGCGATCGCGAACGCCGTCTTCCACGCCACCGGCAAACGCGTGCGCGATCTGCCGATTACGCCGGATAAGTTGCTGTAGGACTCAGCCGGTTCCTTCTGCCGGCAGCGCTACGTAGTGCGTCAGACGACGGGGGCGTCGTATCAGTCCACAACATTCGGCCTCGCTGACGCACGCCAGCGGTGCGCATTGAACCTTGAGGCGTTGCACAGCAGCGGTATGCTCGACAGCGTGCTGCAGACAAGTAGCGGACGCGAGCGAGCGTTCTTCATCCTGCAACGATGGATCGATATCGTTGCTTACGCACTCGCCGGTAGCGCCTTCTTCGCCTATGCCGGCAGCAGCCTCGGATCGCTCGGTACAGCAACCTTGTTGCAACTGACGAGCGACAACTCCACGGCGGCGGTTTACCTCTCGTTGCTCGCTGCCGCCGCGGCGCTATGGCTTTGTCACAAGCTAATAGGCGCGCGACTTCAACACATCAGGTGGGCTGTGTTCTTCCCGCCGCTTCCCGTGGCTGTTATCCTCTCATGCGCAGCGTCGCCGCTGTGGCCAACGCTGCGGGACGAGCAGCATGCAACCGCCCCCCTTGCCACTTCGGACGTGTTAGTCGCAGGTGCCGGATACGGTGCGTTTTGGGTGATCCAGCTGCTGCTGACGGAGCTCGGGACAAGTGTGCACCTCGCTTTTTTCGCGCGTGAAAGGAAACCAGATTGGCAAGGTAAAACCATTGATGAACTGACGGACGACGAGCTGACTGATTGGTTACGGAGCGAGTCGCCGGTGGATGACGAACGGCGCGATCTGTTTAGCGCCGCTGGCATCGTAGAGCGCCTGCTGCAGCGGTTATCGTCCGGTCGGAATAGCATTGCACTACAAGGGCCGTACGGTGCGGGTAAGTCGAGCATCATTCGCATGGCGGAACGACGCGCGGCGGCTGAGAAACAGCCTCTCTGGTTTGTCCGCGTAAGTTGCTGGGGATTCGACAACTCCGCTCTCGTACAACGCGAAGTGTTGAACCAAGTCACTCAGCAATTCGGCGAACACGTCGATTGTTTCTCGATCCGCGGTCTTCCGCAGAACTATCTCGACGCAGTGTCGAAAGATATAGGATGGCTCGGGATGTTCGGAGTCTTCGTCAACAGACGGTTATCGCCGTTGCAAGAGCTCCAGCGACTTAGCCCGGTGTTGCGTTCGGTTGGTCGCGACGTGGTTGTCGTGATAGAGGACGTCGATCGGCACGGTCGGAACTTCGATCTCAGCGACATTCAGGCGCTGCTTGCACGCTTCCGAGAAGTGGACGGTGTCTCGTTCGTTTTAACGATCGCGGACGAGCAACAGGTCGACTTCGAGCTTAGGCGTTTACCGATCGTGAATCGCGGTGGCATGCGCCGTGCATAACGATTTCGGGTCAACCGAAAGCAACCAATGACGAACATCAACACCCACCGCAAAGTCGCGAACTCCACCTACGCCGTGCTCGTTCGTTCCGAGCAGGAAGAACGCAGCGCAGTCGAGAGCGCCGTCTATCTGCTCTTCGTCCTCAGCGCAGTGTTCTCGATCTGGCAGGTCGCGCACCAGCCGATCACGTTGCCGGTCGATACGGCGACGCAGCGCGCGGCGATCGCGCAGTCCGTCTCGGGTCAGCACCAGGGCGTCTGATCGGAAACGCAGAGCTTACCAGCCTTTAGCCGCACCGGCGTCGCGAATGATGCGCGCCGGGATGAACCCATTGCGGCGCAATTTTTTCACCACCACTCGCCAGCTCCACACCTCTATGTTTTTCCACTCCTTCCTCCAGGACATCCGCATTGGTCTTCGCGTGCTGTTTAAGGAGAAGACGTTTAGCATTCTCGCCGTCACTGTCCTCGCGCTCGGCATCTGCGGTGTGACGACGCAGTTTGCGATCGTCAATGGCACCGTGCTGCGCGGCTTCTCGTTGCCGAACCCGGAGCAGCTCGTCAGCGTCGGCCTGATTGATCCGCAGAAAGACGAGAACGGGAACAACGGCGGCGCCGGATTCGTCTCGTCAGCGCAGGATTACGAGGACATTCGCGCGGCGCAGCAGTCCTACTCGATGATGGCGCATTATCTGAGTAATGGGACCATCAACGTCACCCACAAAGGCGCGCCGCAGCGATACACCGGCGCCCAGGTGACGGACGATTTCTTCCGCATCATCGGCGTCTCACCGGTGCTGGGCCGCGAATTCACGGCCGACGATCACCGGCCGGGTGCTGAGAAGGTGGCGCTGCTGAGCGACGAGATCTGGCAGCACGATTTCGGCGGCGATCCGAACGTGGTGGGGCAGGCGATCCGCATCAACGGCAAACCGGCGACGGTGA
>DATHXZ010000633.1:0-5538 GCA_035459405.1 Chthoniobacterales bacterium | reverse complement strand
CGCCAGTTCCTGCGGCGTCAAGTCGAGCGTGCCCGGAGAACGCGACGAAAAGATCGGGAACTTCGTGCGCTTTTCGGATCGGTGAGGTGAGGTGACTTGCCGTCGCGCCTCCTCCAGCAGCGCGATCACTTGCTCGCGTTTCACGCTCGGAAACCCGTTCAGAAACTGCTCGATAGACTCGCCTGCTTTGAGGTGATCGAAAAGGCTCTTTGCCGGCACGCGCGTGCCTGCAAACACGAGATCACCGCCGAGCACTTCGGAATTTTCGGTAACTACGCCGCTCATGCTGTGACTTTATGAGCGACGGATCGCAAAAGCGAGCCCTGCGGCACGTCTACCATTCGAGGATGGGGCGCTCGTGCTTTTTCGGGCGCGGCGGCGGGTCGGGAAAAGCGGCCGCATCGGGATACTTCTCCGCGAAATAGCGAGACACATCCCCGAGGGTGCGGAATTTCGGCATCTGCGCCGGAATCGGGCGGAGGATCACGGCGGTCCCGCGCTTCTCGATGAGAACCTCAGTGCCCTCGAAGCGGAAAGCCTTCGGCAGTCGAACAGCCTGGCCGCCGCGGTGCTGGAAGAGCTTCGCTTTCATACGAACATGCTGCGCCTGCGGCAAAAGGCGTCAACATCAGCCTCGGGCGAAGCTTATCGATCAGATCCACGATGAGCCGGCGCAGCTTGGCTGGGTCCTGGATTTTGTTTTGCGCCTTCCGAAAGATGATGCCGAGCATACCCGACCGCTTGCCGAGTTCCTCCAGCGTGTGGCGATAATGGACCTCAAGATCGTCGCCATCCCGCTTCAGGAGCGAAGGCCAGCTATATTCCGGCGGGATGGGCGACGACTTGTTGAACGGCGGCTTTGACTGCTCGTCCGCCATTTTCAGGAACAACAGAAACGTCAACTGCTCGACGTAATCACCGTACGATAGACCGTCGTCGCGAAGGATGTTGCAGTAGTTCCAGAGCTTCTGAACTAACGCTGTCGAGGAACTCATTTCCAGACGAGGTAATTGCGCTGGTTGCGGTGCGGTACTCGCTGGCGTGGGTTCATGCCTTCGACCGATAGCCGACCCTCTGCCTTCCACTCTTCGACCCACTGCTTTAGGTCGCTCTCCCACGACAGCGGCTCGGACACTGCGAGATTCCAAGCTTCGTCGTATAGCAATCGGCGCTTTGTCTCCAACGCTTGCAACACACGGCCGCGCGTCTTCCCGAGATAGCGATCTCGTAGTGAATCGTAGTACGTTGAGTCGTGAAGATCCTTGCTCGCGAGTAGGTCAAGCTGGCCCGTCCGGCTGACACGTTTCCGCTGATGAGCGGCGGCGCGGGCTACCTCTTGCGCCTCCATCGCCTTCTTCTCGGCGTCTTTAAAAACTTCGATCCCTTTCGGATTACGCGTCGCGTAGATCAGGTTGAAATGCGTGCGATCGCGTTCTGGATGAAGCACGACCGCTGAGCAGGTTGACGTGAATCCGCCGACCCGCTTCACGCTGCTTGCATATTCGTTGACCGCTGCGTCCTCTCGATCCTGCTGAGCCAATCCCTGTACTCTTTCGCGGAACTCCCCGGAGCCGAACAGCCGCCGGAAGCTTTCTTGTGTCTGTTCCTGTGGTGAGTCAAGAAACCGGCGGATGTGGCCGGTCATGAAATTGATGAGCACTTCCCCAGGATGAGTCGCAGCAGTGGACAGATCGTCTCCATCGCGAAGCCCGACCAACCTGTGGGATCAATGAATATGAATGGGAACGATTTCGCGCCACCGCGCCGAACGAAGTCGACGATTTCGGGAACGGACTCTTCGAGTATCGCGCTGCGTGTTTCGATTTGTGCGTCGGGCACGCTGTCGGCGAACTGCTTCAACTGAGCGTAAGCAGCCCGGTTTTTCTCGAGGAAAAAGCAGCGCAGCTTAACGGAGTGTCCCCGCTGAGCGTGAGTATCGCGCGCCTTTCGCAGCTCCGTTAGTGCAATCGCAAACGAGCTGTCGGCGAGATTCTCCGACCGCACGTTCCAAGGGCCCGAAAAGCAGTCGACGTATGTGAGAACATCCTTGTGTGTTCCGACGATGTGAGCAAAGCGACTAAGATATTTTTGCAGAATGAAGTGCTTGACCAGCGTCTGCTCGCGGCCTGCGTACAAATCTTCATCGCTCATCGTGTGGCGCTGAGCCGATAGGCGTTTTCCACTTCCTGCAGGGCCAGCAAACGCTCGGTTTTCTCCAGGACCGGCAGCTCGCTCCGTTTTGGAAATTCGCTATACGTCCTCCCGTCGAGTCTGCGCCCGGTCTCCTTTTTGCGAACGCCGCCCCACTGTTTGAAGAAGAATGCGACGCCTGCGTTTTCACATCGCCGCTGAAGGTCGCGCACCCACTTCGGATCAATCGGACGAGCACCGGGGCCGCTTTCCCCGCCGACGATGACCCATTTGATGCCGCGCAAATTGACGCGCCCAAGATCTTCAAGCAACGGCTCCACCGAAAGGAACCGTGTGCGCGCCGGGGCCTCGCGTAAGTGGCCGATTCTAGGCAGACCATGCTTCCGATTCTCGACGCTGACGCCCCACCAGATGTGGCTCTCCTTGGCTGCGTATCGGAGCTTTGTTTGGAGAAGATCACGCATTCGCTCCGATCTCTTGGTGAGCACTTGGTAGGTATGCCAGCTAGCGCGCACCATCACGTCCGCAACATTCAGAATGTAATCGTCCGGCACGTTCGGGTGGAACAGGTCGCTCATCGAATTGACGAACACCATTTTCGGGACACGCCAGCGTAACGGCTCTGCGAGCTTTTCAGGCACCAGCCTCAGATCAAAACCGAACTCGAACGGGTGGCCCGGGACGCCACGAAATCGCTCCGCGAACGTCTCCGCATAACAGTGGGTGCAACCCGCGCTGATTTTCGTGCAGCCGCGGACCGGATTCCAAGTCGCATCCGTCCACTCGATCTTCGAGTTGTCGCTCATGTCTGTTTCATCTCGTGGCGTACTGTACCGGTCGGTGTAGGACAAAGACGGTCCTACGCCGCATCTTTTACGAAGCCGCCGCTGAATGCCCGTTGCAACACCGATTGCCGCAGGCGTGTCGCACGTCGGAGATTGTCGGACATGAGCGCTTGCAACCCCTCCACCACGCTCAAGCACCGGTCCACTTCCGCCACGATCCGAACCTGCTCGGCGAGCGGCGGAAGGGGCAGGGCGAGAAGTTTTACGTCAGCGACATTGATATGAGGCGCAGTGCTTCCAACAATTTTCGGCAAATACTGTACCCGCACGACCTGTGAATTGAGACAATGCTCGAAGAAGCGAGGCAGGATACACGCATCAGCTCTCATCAACATGACTCTTTGTCCCAGGCATGGCTTCATGTCAGCGGGAATCGCTACCGCTGTCCCGACGGTGCCTTCACGTGCGAAGATGATGTCGTCGGTAATTGGAATTAGCCGTTCTACACGCTCTCTGAAGGTCTCAAGCGACACAAAGCGCAACCTCTCGCGAACAATCCGGCCCGGTTTGATGCAGGTGGTATCGACACATGGCAACCCGTCCGCAACGAATTTTGCCGTGCTGTGTGGGCAGTCGACAATAGTCGCTGATACTTGAGCTACACTCGCCCACGTCCATCCATTCGGGAGGGCGCGAGCGCTCGTTGTGCCGGGTGCGGCGGGTTCTCTATATTTGCCACGGCCCTGCCAGCTTTGGCGGCGCTCAGTCAGGATGCGGGCGAGCAGTTCTTCGCCGCTTTCGAACTTCCTGTTTTCGACTTTGGCGAGCTCGGCTTCGGTGGCGACGAGGCGGCCTTCGCAGGCGGCTTTAAGGACGGCGGCGCGGTAGCGTTTGAGGTTCGCCTGCACTCGCCGCAACGCCGCGACACCCGCCTCCAGTCGCGTGAATTGCTTCTCGATCTCCGCCACAATCCGCTGCTGTTCGGGCAAACTAGGAGCTGGAACCGACAGCGCCTTCAGCTTAGTTCCGTTGACGTTCGCCTGACCAACCTGCTGACTCACTACAGACCGAATCCAAGCTCGTCCGAACGTGGAATTGATGTAGTAGGCGAGGAACTCGGGAACGTAGCCCGGTTTCAAGCGCGCACGGATCAAATATGATGCGCAGGCACACGGAGAAGGATTCCCGCGATAGACTGCAGACTTTCCGACGAGTTCGGCGCTATTGGTGCGATTGAACAGAAGATCACCGTCCTGAAGGAGCAGCGCCGGAAATTCTTTGTGGGTTGCAGGAAGAAATTTTAGGGCGTCGAGAACCAGACTGCCGTCCTTGATGTTGCCCATGCGCAACACGGGTACGCCGCTGGCGTCTAATGACGTTTTTGCGGACGTGCCATATTGCATTTCCTCTACCATTTCACCGACGGTCTTGTGCTCCCAGCCCGCTGGCAGAGTAGAGCCTTCTTTCGTCTCTTGAGAACTGCCTCGGATTGCCACCTCGCGCTCGCGCATCGCATCAAGCATCCGCAGCTTTTCGGCGACGGGGCGCGAGGCGAGGTCGCGTCGCCGCGCGTTTTTGCTTTCGACAATCTTCTGCAGATCAAACGACACGAGAGGCTATTTCTTCGTTTTACGCTGTCCGTAGCGAGCCGGTGCTTCGTGCACGACCGCACTCTTGCCTGCCGCGGCGAGCGGTTCGATCACGACTCGCACGCGGGCGTCCAACGCGGCAGCGACGCGGCGGAGCATGCTGAGGGAGTGGCCTTCGTAGGCGGGCGATTCAAGGCGGCTAACCTGTTGCTGGGTGGTTTTCAGCAGACGGGCGAGCTCGGATTGGGAAAGGCCCGCCTGCTCGCGCAGAGCGGTGAGCTGCAGGGCTACGTCCCATGCTTCGCCGGCTCGTTCGTAACGCTCGGCAAAGGCCGGATCCTTGAGCTGTTCTTCGAGGTAGAGGTCGAAGTTCGTTTTTTTCATGATCGCTCCTGCCAATCGCGCATGCGGTCGCGGGCGATCTGAAGATCACGCGCCGGGATGGACTGGGCTTTGTTCCGGATGCCGTGCACGGCGATGATGCGGCGACCTTTCATGAAGAACCAGAGGATACGCGTGTTCAGTTTTCCAACGTGGCGCAGCTCAACCAGCCCATCGCCGAGCGCCTTGGACAATGGCTCGCGATGATTCTGTCGGTTCCGCAACTTGGCCAGACCGCGCACAACCGAAGCGTGGTCATCGGGGTCGCTATTCTTCAGCTGCTCGAGAAATTCCTCCACGGGTGATCGTCCGCTGGCGTTGGTGAAGAACTCTACGCTGAACTCCATCGGCGGCCACATCAAATTTGATGTGAGGCGATCTCAGGCCGCCAACGTGCTGTTCAATTCTTCGAGCAACGCCGGCAACTGTGCCCCGAATAGCTGATGCGCTTTGCCCAAGCCGCCGCGTTGATTAAAGGGCGACAGGTCCAGATCCTCGGGTTCGATGCTCAGGCTGGTCGCGATTTGATCGCGCATCAGGCTCAGCCACGCTAGCTGCTCCTGCGTGAAGACGATTCCGGCTTTGGCTTTGTCCATGAGCCATTCATTGAAACGCTCGGAAACCGAGTCGGC
>DATHXZ010000632.1:0-6827 GCA_035459405.1 Chthoniobacterales bacterium | reverse complement strand
TCCTTGCGCCAACTTTACCGCACGCTCCAAGAACCGGGCGCGAACCCGCTACGCGACGCGCACGCACGTCTCGACACCGCCGTGCGCTACGCTTACGGCATGCTCGCTGACGCAGACGTGCTCGGATCCCTGCTCGATCTAAATCTCGCTCTCGCTGCCAAGGAAAAAATGGGCGCGAAGATCACGGCACCTGGTCTGCCGTTTTCGGAGCGGGGCAGTTCCGCATACATGACGAGCGACTGTATACGACCGGACAGCCTGTGAGCAGCGCCAGCTTTGGCCCGGAGGAGTGGGATTTCAGCGGACTAGCGAATACCGAACTGATTGCTTGCGCGTACTGGGAATACGCACGCGAGTCAGATTTCATTCGGTGCACATTGCGCTCGTATCGTGAATGGTTTCTGTCCGGCGCGAAGCGAGACAAAGCTAGCGATCGACTTTTTGCCCGCATGGATCGCCTCCAGTCGATCGGCGATGTATCGGATGTCATTATTCGCGGGTGTTGTTTTCCTGCGGACGCGGTTTGGCAAAGCGTGGACGACAAGGTCGAAAACTACCGCCACCGTGACGCCGATCCCATCACCGGCAGTTTCCCTGCACCTTGGCAAACCCTCGCGCACGCAGAGCGAACTTGCCGGTCAGCGGTTGCCAACCATGGCAAACGATTACGTCCTCCTCCGATCGATCGTGGCGACCATTTCGAGGCGGAAGACATTGGAAAGCATTGTCGAGCGCGACAGGATGAGCTTCTTGCCGACTATCATCGCATCCAAGGGGCGCACCCAAATCGCAGCGAGGTGGAACTTATCGCAGAGGGAAAACTGAAGCCTTGGCCCGGCATACCGCCGTCCCTTTACTGGGAGAGCGGACGCGAAGTAACCGTCATCCGTGTCGCTTGGGCCGACTATACCAACGACGAACTGGTTCAGTATTTCCGTCGCTGGGTGAAAGCGAATCGACCGCCAAACCTGCCGATTCCCAGCCGACGCGGCCGAAAACCTGGAGATTGGCGGGCGTATCTCACGCGCTTAGCGACAATGAGGTTGCTAAGCCGGTTCAAGCCAGCAGAGATCTTTCGTGCGAGTTGCGAGACCTCTGGCGCCGTCTGGAACTCAAAACAGTTTTCGGGGCGAAAGTGGCATGACACCGTCAAGTGGCACGACGCGCGTCGCGAAGCTCGGCAGATTTTCCATCGATTGTTCCCGTTTCTTCCGCCTTCCGAGGTGCCACTTTCCTGGCAGAGGGAAGACACCCAGTAAACAGCGGGGCGTTTTCCGGGTAGCTGACAAACGCCGTGGTCTTTACCTGTCTGGCGGCATTCGAATGAGCGCGCGAATGATCCACATGACACTGGATTCTGCCCTCAACCTGAGGCGCAACCGATGAAGCCGGTCCGCTGGACAGCTCACGCTCTCGACGATCTCGCCGCCCGTGACATTTCTCGCGAAGACGCGGAGCTCACGATTGAGAAGCCCGATCGTGTCGTCGAAGGGAGGACGCCGCGGGTCATTCATCAGCGCCGCTACCACGATGCGCTGCTCGACCAAGCGATGCTGCTTCGCGTCGTTATCGAGGAAACCGAGCTGGAACGCGTCGTGGTCACGCTGTATAAGACTTCGAAGCTCGACAAATACGGATGAAAGCGACGTACGACCGCGAGACGGACACACTGACTATCGTCCTGCGGGAAGTAAAAATCAGGGAGAGCGATGAGGTGCGTCCCGGCGTGATCGCAGATTTTGGCTACGATGGCGGCGTGGTGCGCTTCGCGGTCCTCGATGCTTCCAAGCAGGTCGAGAACGCCGATCAAATGCAGTTCGCGGTGGCTGGCTAGAGCAGAAACGTGCCCGCACGAGCTGAAGCCCGGATCGAGCTAGTGAAGCTGGCAGCCGGGGAGCGTCTGCTTCGAGTCAGTGAGCCACTGTCGGGTCTGGCGCTCGAACGGAAACTTGATGCTATGCGCTCCGTTTACGATCAGAAGCAGCTGCTGCTGGACGTCTTTAAGGCGGCGCTTAAACGCGCAAAATTGATCACTGCCTGAGGCAGCAGGTTGGACACTGTGCCTGTCGGCAGCTCCGCGGCGCTTTCGAAGCGAGTTTCGCGATTGTTCTGTGTAGAGCCGGATCCGGCCAGGGCACGTGCGTGTCAGATCGATCGTACGCTTAGCAGGTAATCGCGTGGCGACGGCAAACGCCGGAGAGAAGATCCCACAGCGCGTTCAGCACGCCATCGACGGACGCTTTCACGCTTCCGGCGTTTGAGTCGTTCACGTGCTGCTCGAGCATCTCGCGCTCGGCGGCGGCGTGCTCGCGATCGGCTTCGATGTGCACGCTGAAGTACTCGTAGCCTTTCGCGTCATCGAAGCCGTAGTGCTTCTTCAAGCCGTCGATCTTTGATTCCGATACCGCGGGGATCTGGCTCTCGTATGCATAGAGCGCGGCGAGGCCTTCGGCCGTCGCGCCGTTGCTGCAGACCGAGCGGAACGTCTCGATCAACGCTGCCGTTTCCGGCTGCTTCGCGGTTGCGCGGACTTCATCGGCCGAGACACCGAGCCGCTCCGCAAACTCCAGCCAAAGCTCGGGGTGGTTCGGGTTGCCGGCCTCTTCGTCGATGAGGTTCTGGAGCACCTGCCGGCGCGTCGGCTGATCCTCGCAGCGCGCGTGCACGGCAGAAAGATATGTCGGGAACGCCGCAACGTGCTGGTAGTACTGCTTCGCATAATCGGTGAGCGCTTCGCGGCTCAGCTCGCCGCGTGTCCAAGCGAGATAGAAGGGATGGGTGAGAAGATGCCTGGCGGCGACTTGTTGATCGATTGCGTCGAGGTGCTTGTTCATGGCGGAGCGAGTTTGCCCCGCGTTTGCCTGAAAGGCCATCGCAATTTGCGCTGCGCGCGTCAGCTTCGCTGCAGGATGTGGCGGATGCCGCGGATCGGAATGACGACCCACTCAGGACGGTTGTTCAGCTCGTAGCCGACTTCGTAGACGGCTTTGTCGAGCAGATACGCCTCGAGCATCACCTGCAGATCTTCTTCGTTCTTTGGAATGAAGACCGCGCCGGCTGCGGCCTGCAGATAGCTTTGCAGGAACACGCCGCTCATCTGCCGATACCAGATATCCGCCCAGCGCTCAAGGAACGGGATGTCCTCGGCGCGCATCGATGGCTGCCAGAGCGCGCTGTAGGCGGCGTATTGATACGAGCGCATCATGCCGGCGACATCGCGCAAGGCGGAGCGCTTCAACTTCCGCTCGCTCAGTGGCCGCGCGGGTTCGCCTTCGAAGTCGAGGATGATGAAATCCTTACCGGTGTAGAGCACCTGGCCGAGGTGATAGTCGCCGTGGATACGAATTTTCGACGCGCCGGAGATGCGATCGAGAATGCGCTGCTGCGCGGAGAGGATTTGCTTCTCGGCATCGAATACATCCGTCGCTTCGCCGCGGAAGTTTTCCGGCAGCTGCGGCAGTTTCTTGCCTAACAACTCCCACGAGCGGCGCAGCATCGCGCGCATGTTCTGAAAGACGGAGCGCTGCCCCATCGCGTTGAATGGCTCGGGAGCGAAGCGCTTGTCCTCCTGCTCTGAGGCAAGCGCGAGATGGAGTTCCGCCGTGCGCTGTCCGAGCAGTTTCGCGCGCTCCGGATAGACGCCACCGATCAGCTCGTTCAAGATGGAGCCTTCGGGCACGACGGCGTTCTGCAGGTCGGCTTTGCGCGCCAGGACGCGCTCGTAAAAGCGGCTCACGGAATCGAGCGTCATCGCCCACGCATCGCCTTCGCTGATGATCGCGCTCTGCATCGCGCCGATCACGGTCGGCTCTGCTTTTGCGCGGCGATATTCAATCGCCCCGGCAAACGCGGGCACGTTGGCGAAGCCGGTGTTCTCCGCGAGAAAACGCGTGACTTCCACGTCGGGGTTCACGCCGTCCTCGAGCTTTCGATAGAGCTTGAGGAAATACGTATTGTCGAAAATCATCGAGGAGTTGCTCTGCTCGACGCCGAGGACGTGTGACGAAGTGATCGCGCCGTCATTCGCGAGCGCACTGCCGGGAGAGCCGGCTAGTTCGCCGCCTTTGCCGCCAAAGCTCTGGCGATGCGCCATGAGGCGGAAGAGATCGTCGCGGAACTGCGGGTCCCAGACGGCGTCCTGCAGGATGGTCTCTTCAGCGCCTTCGAACCGCGCGATGACGGCATGCGGCGAGGCTTGCGCGACCTCGCGCGCGGCATCTCCACGCGTTATCTGCACCGGCAGCGTGTACGTCTCGGGGGCACCGTCACGGTAGGTGACTTCGACAAACCATATCCTCGCGGCACCAGGTTCGCCGGAAACCGGAAGCTGCTCTGCGACGCGCATTCCACTGATGCTCCGCGCTTTCGATCCGAACCAGCGGCGGTTGCGCACGTAGCCCGGCAACACTTCGCGCTCGATGAACTTGCGATTGTCGCCATTCATTACGGCTGCGAGGTCGGCCGGCATTCGAATCGTCGGCACGTGGCGCTCCGCTGGGCGCATTGCAGACTCCGGTTGCGGCCCTAAGACGAACCAGAAGTGCGAATGCGGGCCGAGCGTCAGGACGTAGGGCGCGTCCTTGATTGCGGGGAAGTAATTCTGACCGAACACTTCCATGAGTGCGCAGCCGGCGAAGCGTGACAGGTCGAGCTCGGCGACTTGTGAGAAGCGCGAAAGGTTCACAACAACGAGCACCGTCTCGCCTTCGTGGGAGCGCAGGAACGCGAGCACCTTCGCGTTTTCAGGAAACAGGAACTCGAGGGTGCCGCGCGAGAACGCTTTGAAGTTTTTTCGCATGGCGACGACACGGCGCGTCCACCAGAGCAGCGACGAGAGGTTCTTCTGCTGGTTCTCAACGTTGATCGCCTCGTAGTTGTACTCGGGGTCGATGATGATCGGGAGCAGGAGCTGCTGCGGATTCGCGCGCGAGAAGCCTGCGTTACGGTCGGCGCTCCACTGCATCGGGGTGCGCACGCCGTTGCGATCTCCGAGATAGACGTTGTCGCCCATGCCGATCTCGTCGCCGTAGTAGAGGACGGGCGTTCCCGGCATCGAGAAAAGGAGGATGTTCAGCAGCTCGATCTTACGCCGGCTGTTCGCGAGGAGCGGCGCAAGGCGGCGGCGGATGCCGAGATTGATGCGCGCCGTCGGATCGTTCGCGTAGACGCGCCACATGTAGTCCCGTTCTTCGTCCGTCACCATCTCGAGCGTGAGCTCGTCGTGGTTCCGCAGGAACATGGCCCAGTGGCAATTCTCCGGAATCGCCGGCGTCTGATCCATGATGTCGATGATCGGAAACCGATCCTCCATCTGGAGCGACATAAACATCCGCGGCATGAGCGGGAAGTGGAAGTTCATGTGCGACTCGTCGCCGTCGCCGAAATACTGGACCGCGTCTTCCGGCCATTGATTGGCCTCTGCGAGCAGCATGCGGCCCTCGTAATTTTCGTCGACGTGCTTGCGCAGCTTCTTCAGGTAGTCATGCGTCTCCCGGAGGTTCTCGCAGCTGGTACCTTCGCGTTCATACAGGTACGGAACGGCATCGAGACGCAGCCCGTCGACACCCATATCGAGCCAGAAGTCACATACCTTCTCGACCGCGTCGTGCACCGCCGGGTTGTCGAAATTCAGATCGGGTTGATGCGAGTAGAACCGATGCCAGTAATACGCCTTCGCGACCGGATCCCAAGCCCAGTTCGACGTCTCGAAGTCTTTAAAGATGATTCGAGCCGCAGTGTATTTATCTGGCGTGTCGCTCCAAACGTACATCTCACGCTCTGGCGAGCCGGGGGCCGCGCGACGGGACTTTTGGAACCACGGATTTTGATCTGACGAGTGATTGATCACCAATTCGGTGATCACCCGGAGGCCTCGGTCATGCGCAGCTGCCAAAAACGCCTGGAAATCCTGCAGCGTTCCGTAATTCGGATTGACGCTGAAGTAGTCGGCGATGTCGTAGCCGTCGTCCTTCAGCGGCGAAGGGTAGAACGGCAGGATCCAGATCGCCGTGACACCTAACTCCTGCAGGTAATCCAGCTTTTCGATTAGACCCCGAAAGTCACCGATGCCGTCGCCGTTGCTGTCGTGGAACGTCTTAACATGCAGCTGGTAGATAACGGCGTCCTTGTACCAGAGCGGATCGACGGGCGTCGTATCAGAGGCAGCGGCAGACATGGGCTAACAGTTGGCGCACATCATACGCGCGCGCAATGTCGCAAAGCCGTCTTACTCGCGCGAAAGCGGTGACTAGCCGTTCGGCAGTTCGGTCGCCTGGCTGGCGACGCAGAGCCACTTGCCATTCCGCAGCATCCACGTGTCGGTGAAACGGCGCGAATTCCGAAAACTGCGGCCGTCGGGAGTTGTCCCCGATTCGGTTGCGACGCCAGTGACCACTGCGACGCGCGGCCCGAGCATGCGCACAGACATGCCGCGCGCGTCGGCTGACCTGTACTCGTTCCTGTCGCGCCGGATCGTGTTCAGCAGGGTCGATTTCGAACCGACGCGGCCGGTGGATGAGGTCGCAACGAAGTCGCCCGCCAGCAGGTCGTTGATCGCGCGGACATCTTTGGCCACCAGCGCCTTCTGCCATTTGCGTTCCAGTGCCTTCACAGCTGAGCCAGGATCCTCGTCCCAATAATCGAGTGTCGCGCCGCGGTTCACCTGCGGAGCTGGTGACGGTGCGAGATCTCGTTCTTCTTCACGCTCGCGCTCGCGTTCCGGTGGCTTCGGCGCGCGCGCGGCTTCGGGGCGCTGTGGTTCGGGATCGCGCTCACGTTGCTTTGGCGGCTCGCCTTCGCGGCGATTGGGATCATCCTGCGGTTCCTGC
>DATHXZ010000631.1:0-2875 GCA_035459405.1 Chthoniobacterales bacterium | reverse complement strand
CATCGAACCCGGCGCCGTGATCGGCGACGACACGGTTGTCGGAGCGAACAGCTACATCGGCCACGAGACAAAGATCGGCCGCGCCTGCATGATCTACCCGCAGGTGACGGTGCGTGAGCGGTCCGTCCTCGGCGACAGAGTGGTAATTCACAGCGGCGCGATCATCGGCGCCGATGGTTTCGGCTTCGAGATCGTGGAAGGTCGCCAGCAGAAAATTCCCCAAATCGGAATCGTGCAGATCGACGATGACGTCGAGATCGGCGCCAATACGACGATCGATCGCGCGCGCTTCGGGCGCACATGGATCAAGCAAGGCGCGAAGATCGACAATCTTGTCCAGATCGCCCACAATGTAATCGTCGGGCGGCAGACGGTCATCGCAGCGCAAACCGGAATCGCTGGCAGCTCACGTGTGGGCGACTACGTGATGATTGGTGGCAAGGTGGGAATCACCACGCACGTGGAGATCGGTGATCACAACATCATCGGCGCGAGCACAGGTGTGTCGAAGGATCTGCCGGCAAATGGCGGCGCCTGGTGGGGCAGAGTCGCACTGCCGGCGCGCGAAGCGAAACAGCAACTCGCGTGGATGAACCGCCTCGGCCAGCTCTTCGCACGCGTGAAGGCGATCGAGCGAAAGCTTGAGATGTAAGGCGGCGCGACCGCTGGCGCAGCAGCCGAAACCGGCGGAATACCGCCGCACTCCAAAACGCAAGCGCGCCTGAGGACTTGCGCTCTCGCGGCAGCGTCTTGGAGTGCGCCAGTATTCTGGCGCTTTCATATGGGCGCGGATCTCCGATTGCCCACCCCCGCGCCACCTGTTTGACGGATGCTGGCTCGTCGGGGCGAGCAAATCACGCGAGGTGTGTTCGCAAATTCTGATGCGGGGCACGGCAACCGCGCAAACGTCGGGCAGCGACCAATCGGCAGCAGAAATCTACTGCGCGGCGAGGGTTGGCAAGGTTGATGCTTATAGTCATTATAGAAATTATAACACTAACCACGCCATGAAAGTCCTTACCCGCGCCTCTGCCGAGTTCCTCATCATCGACGACGACCCGGCAATCACGAAGTTCCTCGTCACCTATCTCAAGCAGAAGGGGCACACCTGTGAATTCCTCACCGAGGGGTTCCGCACGGCCCAGTGGCTTGAGCATAATCAATGCGATGTGGTCGTGGTCGACCTCAACATGCCGAAAGTCGACGGCATCTCGCTCATCTCGTACATCCGCGAGCTCAGCCAGAAGCTCCCGATCATCGTCTTCACCGGTGTCGGCTACGATGAAGAGCGGATGCACGCCGCTCTGCGCGCTGGCGCGAACGGCTACGTCAGCAAAAACCTTCCAATCGAGCAGCTCTATTGCGTGCTCTCACGCGTCCTGGCGACCTGCCAGATGCGCGCTCGCCGCGACGCACTCGCCCCGTCGCGCCCTGTCCTCGCTGGCGCCGCGTAAGCAGCGTTAACACCTCATCTTCAGCGCGCGCGGGCTTCTTCGAGAAGCCCGCGCAAAGCTTCCGCGGAAATGCACTCCGCACCGCATGCTGATGCGGTTTCCTGCTCGAGGTAATCACTCGTCGCCACGAGCAATCGGTAATGCGAGCCATACTTGCTCGCCAGTCTTTCGACGACAGAGTCGGCCGTCTGTCCGGCGCGTGAGTAGAAAATTTGGATTTCGCCGGGCTCGGCTGAAGCGTCGACCGCGGTCCCACGTCCATCGAATACGACCACGACGCGCACGTCCGTCCAGTCCTGGTAGTCACGCAGTTTTCGCACGAGCGCGTCTCGTGCGAGCGAGGTGCGGCGCTGATGGAGCTCGCGCAGTTCCGGCCAGGCGAAGATGACGCTGTGGCCGTCGACGATGAGATACTCGGGCCGCACGTTGCACCTTCAGTAGGGTGCAGTTGCGACGCAAGCGCCGCGGCTCGCACGCGGCAAACGAAACCAGACGCTACTCCGCCGCCGCTGCCGCGGGTTGCTTCTTCGACTTGGACTTGCCCCCGCTACGCTCAGCGGCAGCCGTTTTCGCCTCGACTTTCTTGCGCTCCAGATAGGCAGCCCGGCGGCGGCGTTTTACGGTCCTTCGATGTTGCTGGCCCATGAACCGTTCCCTATAGGACGGAAGCGGCTGAGGCGCAACGCGAAAGGCTGGCCGCGGCAACTCTGATTGCGGCGCATAATCGCATTGCAATGCGCCGCGGCTCCGGATAGAACAGCGGCCGCCTTTCACACGTTGCTACTGTGTTCACGTCCAAAGTACTGATCGGGCTGTCCGCGTTATTCCTCACGCTCTCAGCCGTGTTCGGTGTGTTGAACACCAGCAAAACGCGCGAGCTCCGGAGCGAGGCTGAGCGCAACGAATTCGCACGCGCGGAAGCGGAGCGGTTGCGGACGGCGAAGGAAAAGGAGATCAAAACGCGCGAGGCGACTGTGGCTGCGGCGGATGCAAAATCGGCCGAAGCCGAGAACAGGATCGCGAGCGCGGAATCCGACCTGATCCGGACGCAAACCGAAAAGGCGGAGCTGCAGGCCACGCTCGAGGCGAGCCAGAACGAAATCGCCGAGCTGCGCCGCCGCCTCGAAGAAGCTCCTCCGCAGGATCTGATCCCCGATTCGCTGCCGATGCCGGGCGCAGGCGATTTGCAGACGCAGCTGGAGGATACGCGGCGTCAGCTCGACAGCGTGGAGCGCGAAAAGCAGTTGCTCGCTGATCGAATTCGCACCCAGGACCGTACGACTGAAGCGGAAGCGCCACGCACCCGTCGCGCAGCACCCCGTGCACCCGGCGTGCGCGGCACCGTCCTCGCCGTGAACCAGGCCTACAACTTCGTCGTGCTGAACCTCGGCGGACGACAGGGCCTCGAGTCGAACTCGGAG
>DATHXZ010000630.1:0-4925 GCA_035459405.1 Chthoniobacterales bacterium | reverse complement strand
AGCAGGTTGCGGCTTCGGTTGCCCACCCGCACCACGCCGGCGACTGCCCCGAGGGTCCGCTCGGTATCCAGGTAGAAGTGCCGCGCCAGGTAGCCGACGGCCTCAGGGGCCACGATGGTGTCCGCGTCGACGGTGAAGACGATGTCGCCCTTGGCTTGGACCAGCCCGTTGTTGAGCGCCGCCGCCTTGCCCCCGTTTGCCTGCTGGATCAGCCGTACGCACGGGTCGCGCCGCCCGACCCGGGCCACCTCGTTGGCCGTGCCGTCGGTCGAGCCGTCATCGACGATGATGATCTCGGCGCAATCGGGCGAGCTGCGCATGATCTGGTGGACGAGCGGCTCGACGTTCTCGACTTCGTTCAGAGTCGGAACGACGACTGACACCGTTTGAGAGATGTGCGATCGGCCCATGAGCTTGAACGTTGCCACAATAGCAGAGCCGGCGACGGGATTTGAACCCGTGACCTGCTGATTACGAATCAGCTGCTCTACCACTGAGCTACGCCGGCATGCTGCCCCGGGGGAAGGGCCGAAAGATGACACCCCGCGCGAAACGCGGCAAGCGCGAACGGCGGCCTGCGCGGTCGGCACTCGTCAGCGCATCGGCGACTGTCGAGAACCTGCTGCTGAACGAGGCGCGGCGACGGCTGACGAAGACCCACAAGACCGGGCAAAGGGTCGCTGCGTCTGTTGGCTTCTCGAATCCAGCGGCGTTCCGGCGCACATTCGACCGAAACTTCGGAGCGCGGCCGAGTCGCTGCCTCGCATCGCCGCGGCGCAGGCAAGTTCCGGAGCCGGCCGAGCAACCGAAGCTTGCGCTCGCCTCAGCAGCTTAAGGCACCGCCGTTTCGAGCACCGCGTCGAGGAACCGGCCGATCGCGTAGAGGCTCAGCTGGCCGCTCGGTCCCGAGATGTTTGCGTCGCAACCGTGAGTCGCCCATGGAAGCGACAAGTAGAGGCTGGGACGGCCCGCTTCCTTCAGGCGCGCGGAGAGCAGCTCGCTATGCAGCGGCCAGACGATCGGATCGAGCTCGCCGTGCATGAGCAACGTTGGCGGCGTTGACGAGTTCACATGGCGCAGGGGCGAGGCGGCGGCGTACGCAGCCGGCTGTTCAGTCGGTGAGCCGCCGAGATAATCCTCGAGCGCCTTCTTTGAATCGAGAACCGATCGGCGGCTCGGCTTCCCGTATCCGAGCACGAGGTCGGTCGGCGCATAGAAACTAACCACGCCGCGGATTGCCGCATCACGCCCGCTGTAAGCCGCAGAGAGCGCGATCTGCCCGCCGGCTGAGCGCCCGATCAAGACGATGCGCGTCGCGTCGATGTGAAGCTGCTGCGCATTCACCCGGAGGAAATCGATTGCGGCGAACACATCATCGACCGGCGCGGGCGATCGCCACTTCGGCGCATGCCGGTAGTTGATGCTCGCGACGGTGTAACGCTGACCCGCGAGCCAACGGTTGATCGCACGCAACTGCCGTTTGCTCCCTCCGTTCCATGACCCTCCATGGATCATGATAACAAGCGGCTGCGGCTCAGCGGCGGCACCGAGGCGGTAGAGATCGAGCCTGAGCGACTTGCGGTCGGGCTTCGCATACTCGTGTTCGCTCACCGTCACTGCTGCGAGATCATGGCCGCGGAAGAGCACGACTGGATCGAACGGCCTGCCCGACCTCGAGACGGTGCCAAACGCCGCGGTGCATCGATTCGGCAGCGCGCGGCTGATGGCGAACGCGCGCAGCGTCGGCAGCATGCAGATCAATGCCGTGATCGCCGCGACGAATGCGATCGTTAGGCCGATGCGGCCCGCGCCGAAGGCAATCGCCACAATGCAGACGCAAGCGAGCGCGGCGTAGTGGCCCCATTCGCTCATCACGATCGCAGCGATCCACAATCGCTCCGTCGGCGCACTAACGAGCACGAGCAGCGAGGCGAGAAACAGCAGGAGCGTCGCCGGCAGAATCACCCAGCGGACGAGGCGCACACGCACGCACGCGACGTGCTCGTTTGTGCCGGCCGCGTGCTGCATGTAACCCGATCGGTGCTACGGACGAACCGTGAACGTCTCGCCGATCTCGCGCACCGCGATTCTGGCAGGCTCGCGTGCCAGGGCCGCTTCGAAACGTTCGATCGGCTCGCGAAAAGGCTCTGCACTCAAGCGAAATGTCTGATGATGAACCGGCATGATGTGCTCGGCGCCAGCGGCATTAGCCATGGCGACGGCTTGCTCGGGGTTTGCGTGCGATCCGATCCAGGGATCGTAGGCACCAATCGACATGATCGCGAGATCATAAGGCCTGCGCCGGCGCAACACAGCAAAGCTATCGCTTAACGCGGTGTCACCGCTGTAGATGATGCTGCAGCCGTTGTGCTCGATGACGTAGCCATTGTAGCCGCGGTGCTGATCGCGGCGGAGGCGCGCGCCCCAGTGCCGCACCGGAAATGCGAGCACGCGCACTGTTCCGCTGTTGACGCGAAGCTCCGTCGTTTGGCCCCAGCGGAGCTCCGTCCTGCTGCGAAAGCGCATCCAGCGCAACAGGTCGCCCGTGCGCGATGCAGTGACGCAATGCGGGCGGCCGCGGATGCGATGCAGCGTGCGCGTATCGATATGATCGAAGTGCGCGTGCGACAAGAGGACGAGGTCGATGCGCGGCAGCTCGCGCGTGCGCAACGCCGGCGCAGTGAGCCGCTTCGGGCCGATCGTGAAACCCGGCAGGCGAATGCCGATCCGCGGGAACAACACCGGATCAGTCAGGATGTTGATGCCGCAGAGGTTGATCAACACGGTCGAATGTCCGAGCCACGCAGCAGTGAGCCTCGAGTCGTCCCAGGTGTGAGGCGTGGGCGTGGCAAACGCCGGCAGCACCGGTCTCCAGCTCTCCACCGTCCATTCACGCCATAAATGCGTAAACCAGCGCCGCATCGGAGAACGGCGCTTGGTGGCAATCGGACGTGATGCCGGCATCACGAACACTACGCATGCGACATGGCAAGCGTTTGGATTCCGTGGAATCGCCCCACTGATCTGCTAGAGAAGCAACGCGATGAGCCGGCTCGACGAAATCCTTCAGGTGAAGCGAGAGGAAATCGAGCGCCTCCGCCCGCGCACCGCCGAGCTGCGAAAAACGGCGCTGCTGCGGAACGACTTTCGCAGCCTGCAAGCCGCACTCGATCAGGGACCGGACAAGCTCGCGCTGATCGCAGAGGTGAAGAAAGCATCCCCGTCGGCCGGTGTAATCGCGGAGACTTTCAACCCGCCGGAGATCGCGAAGAACTATGCGCGCGCCGGATGCGAGGCAATTTCGATCCTCACGGACGAGCAGTTCTTCCAAGGCAAGCTCGAGTATCTGTCGCAGATCCGCAGCGTCGTTGGAGTGCCGTTGTTGCGGAAAGACTTCACCCTGGATGAGGTGCAGATCGCAGAGGCCGCAGCCGCCGGCGCCGATGCGATCCTCTTAATCGTCGCCGCACTGGAGCAACAACAGCTCGTCGCGCTTCTCGAAGCGGCCGCGCTCTACCAGCTCGACGCGCTCGTCGAAGTCCACACGCTCGACGAGCTCGACCGCGCACTCGAAACAGACGCAAAGATTGTCGGCATCAACAACCGCAATCTCGCCACCTTCGAAGTCGATCTCGGCGTGACGGAGTTGCTGAGCGAGCAGGTTCCGAATGACATCGTGTTGGTCAGCGAGAGCGGGATTAAGACAGCGGAAGACGTCGCGCGCGTAAAGGCGTGCGGCGTCAATGCGGTCCTGATTGGCGAGGCGTTGATGCGGGGCCAGGCGGGTGCGATCAGCACGTTGATGCCGCGCAACGGCGGGTAGTGGACTGGCGGCAAAGCGTCCGGGGTCGCGCGAGCAGAAATGGATTGCGCGGGAGGTGTTTTTTCCTAACCTTCCACTTCCCTTTTCGGGAGCATTATGGCCGACGCAGCGAACAAGTACGCAGAGAACGTAGAGGGCACTTTCTACGTCGACGATCAATGCATCGATTGCGATCTCTGCCGCGAGACGGCGCCGGCGAACTTCAAGCGCAACGACGACGGCGGTCACTCGTTCGTCTACAAGCAGCCTGAGTCGCCGGACGAGGAAGCGCTCTGCAAGGAAGCGATGGAAGGCTGCCCTGTCGAGGCGATCGGCAGCGACGGCGCGGCGGCCTAGTTGTAACGGCGGTCTATGACCGCCGAAAGCGATGCAGTACGAACAGAGTCGGCGCTCACAGAGCGCCGCTACAGAGATTCCTGTCGCGCTGACAATTGCCGGCTCGGATAGCAGCGCGGGCGCCGGCGCTCAAGCCGACCTGAAGACATTCACCGCGCTCGGTGTTTATGGCTTGACGGCGATCACTTGCGTCGTCTCCGAGACGCCCGGGAAGGTGCAGCGGATTCAGGCGATCGATGCAGACCTCGTCGCCGACCAGATCAAGCTATTACTCGAGAGCTTCCCCGTCGCTGCGGTGAAAACTGGCATGCTGTACTCCGCGGAAATCGTGGCGGCGGTGGCGCGCGCTCTAGCGGAATGGAACGCAGCGCGCGGCAGCCGAATCCGGTTGATCGTGGATCCCGTGATGGTCGCGACGAGCGGTGATTTGCTGCTGCGGAAAGAAGCGATCGAGATCTACGAGCGGGAACTGTTTCCGCTGGCTTCCCTCGTCACGCCGAATCTCGACGAAGCGGCAACGCTCCTCGGATATCCGATCAGCGATCTCGCATCGATGCGCGATGCCGGCAAACAGCTGGCGGACCGTTACAGCGTTCCCGTTCTTCTGAAGGGCGGGCATCTCGGCGGCGACGAGGCGATCGATTTGCTGTTCGACGGCAGTGCTGTCGCCGAGTTCTCGGCACCGTTCACGCGCGGCGTGCACACGCACGGCACCGGATGCACCTACTCTGCAGCGATCGCGGGCGGGCTCGCTTCCTGTCTACCG
>DATHXZ010000629.1:0-7397 GCA_035459405.1 Chthoniobacterales bacterium | reverse complement strand
TGCATCTCAGCGTCGCGCGGCTCGGCAGCAGTCGCGGGGTGAAGCAGCGCATGAAGCTGGTGCGAGATTTGTTACAGCAAACTGGGCGCGTGTAGCCCTCGCCATGCGGGCGACGCGCTTCGCACAGCGAAGCGGCTACAGCCGCAGAAATCCGGTGTTTCATCCCGGCTCATTGTGGCTAAACAGATGGGATGAATTCTCCGATCAAAGTCGCGATCACCGGCGCCGCCGGGCAAATCGGTTACTCACTTTTGTTCCGTGTCGCCTCGGGCGCGCTCTTTGGGCCGAACCAGCCGGTGCAGCTGAATTTGATCGAGATTCCGCCTGCGCTCGATGCGCTGAAAGGCGTTGTCATGGAGCTGGATGACTGCGCATTCCCGCTGCTGAAAGGCATCGTCGCGACTGCCGATCTCGACGAAGGCTTCCGTGATGTGAACTGGGCGATGCTCGTCGGCAGCGTGCCGCGCAAAGCGGGCATGGAACGCGGCGACCTGCTCGGGATCAACGGCAAGATCTTCATCGGCCAAGGCCAGGCGATCGAGAAGAACGCCGCGCAAGACGTGCGCATTCTCGTCATCGGCAACCCGTGCAACACGAACTGCCTGATCGCGATGAACAACGCGCGCTCGATTCCGCAGGATCGCTGGTTTGCGATGACGCGCCTGGACGAGAACCGCGCCAAGGCGCAGCTGGCACAGAAAGCCGGTGTCGATGTCACCTCGGTGACGAACATGACGATCTGGGGCAATCATTCCGCGACGCAGTATCCGGATTTCTACAACGCGAAGATCGACGGCAGGTCGGCCGCTGAAGTGATTACCGACGAGAGCTGGCTCCAGGGCGAATTCATCAAGAGCGTGCAGCAGCGTGGTGCCGCGATCATCAAGGCGCGCGGTCTTTCATCTGCCGGATCGGCGGCGAACGCCGGCATCGACAGCATCACCTCGCTCGTGAGCGACACGCCGGAAGGCGATTGGCACAGCGTGGCGGTCTGCTCGGATGGAAGCTACGACGTGCCGAAAGGTTTGATCTCGTCATTCCCGGTGCGCGCGCGTGGCGGCAAGTGGGAGATCGTCCGGGGCGTGCAGCTCAACGAGTTCAGCCGCTCGAAGATCGACGCCTCCGTGCGCGAACTGCAGGAAGAGCAGTCGCTCGTGAGCGAGCTGCTGCCGAACTAGCGATCTTCACCGTGCGCCAATGGTAGGGACGCCGCGCGGCGGCGTCCGAGCGGCGTGGTGCGTATCACGGCGCTCGTGCGTTCTCAACCGCGCCAAGGCGCCCCGGACAGCGCAGCGCGCTGTCCCTGCCGGCGTGCTAGTCCGGCGAATACTGCGTCTTCGTGCGGACGAACGCCGCACTATCGTAGTAGGTGCGGAAGCTTGTGACGGCGTCGTTGTCGAACTCGATCGCGCTCACGCCGCGATACTCAACCGGACGTCCGTCAGCGAGGGTGCCGCGCGATTGCCATTCCAGCGCGGCAGTACCGTCGGATGTGATCTCGCCCGTGAAGTCCGAGCGGATGTCGCTGAACTGGTCGAGGTAGATCTGCCAGAACTTGGTCGCGTCGGTCCCATGATCGCCGCCGAGATTCGTCAGGCGCGCGCCTCCGCGAAAAAGGCTCGCCACGGCTGATGGATCGCGTGATTGCTCGGTTTGCTGCAGCGCTTGTTTGAAGCGCTGCGCCAAGATGGTGCCGCCATTGTCACTGCTCATGCCCACCTTACGCACGCGTGTGGCTGATGGATTCGTCTGCCGGCTGCTCGCCTCGTTCCCAAGCTCTGTTTGGGGATGCCATGTCTTCGAAACTCTGTTTCGCTACCGTCGACCCCGGAAGACGCTGGGCCACGGCACACTGGAAACGGAGGTTCCGAGACAACTGCGTGTGCAACACGCGGTATAGTGTCCGCGGCCGGTGCCAGCCTTTCGGGAAATGCTCTAGCTGATCAGCTCCGCGCCCGTGAGCCGCGCAAACGCTTCGCGATATTTCGCTGACGTCTTCTCGATCACATCCGGCGGAAGCGACGGCGCTGGCGGCGTCTTGTCCCAGTCGAGCGTCTCGAGGTAATCGCGCACGAATTGCTTATCAAAGCTCGGCGGGCTTTGCCCGGTGACGTACGCGTCCGCGGGCCAGAAGCGTGAGGAGTCCGGCGTCAGGCATTCATCGATTAGCAGCAGCTGACCACCGAGGGTGCCGAACTCGAACTTCGTGTCCGCGACAATGATCCCGCAGTTCGCGGCGTGCTCGCACCCCGCAAGATAGACGCGCAGGCTCAAATCGCGCGCTTGTCGCGCAACGTCTTCGCCGAGAATCCGGCAGCATTCCTCCCAATCGATGTTGATATCATGGCCTGACTCACTCTTCGTCGCCGGCGTGAAGATTGGCTCGGGCAATCGCGATGCGAGCTGCAGCCCGGTCGGCAATTTGTGGCCGCACACACTGCCGCTCTCCTGGTATTCTTTCCAACCGGAACCGGCGAGGTAACCGCGCACCACGCACTCCACCGGCAGCGGCTCCGTTTTTCGCACGATCATCGAACGGCGCCGCAATTGCTCGCTGAACGGGTCCAGCTCAGGAATGTTGAATTGCACGGCGATCATGTGGTTTGGCAGGAACGTGAATCGCTGGAACCAAAACGCGGAAAGTTGATTCAGCACCGCGCCTTTGTCGGGGATCGGGTCGGGCAGGATGCAGTCGAACGCAGAGATGCGATCCGTCGCGACGAAGAGCAGCGTCTCGCCGAGATCGAAGACCTCGCGCACTTTGCCGCTGCGCAGCTTCTTGATCCCGGGAAGTTCGAGTGTGGTGAGGGTTGGCATTGGAAATGTGAGAAGTGAGAGGTGAGAAGTGAACGGTATCCACGCCTCGCCGGCTCCACCATCCACTTCTCACCTCTCACCTCCCGTATGGCCGGCCTTGTCATCAAACCCCGCGCGCGCATCCTCCACGGGCACGACTGGGTGTTCTCGGGCGAGGTGCTGAAGGCGTTTGGAAATCCGGCAGACGGCGATGTGATCTCACTGAAGGACGGGAAGGATCACCTCGTCGGCAGCGCGATCTACAACAGCAAGTCGCAGATCGTGGCGCGTCGCTTCTCGCGGCGTAAGCAGACGCTCGATGCCGACTTCTTCCGGCGCCGTATCGCGCAGGCGATGGAATATCGCGAGCGGCGAGGAGTGAACCCGCGGCTGTGTCGGGTGGTATGGAGCGAGAGCGACGGGTTGCCCGGTGTGATCGTCGACAGATACGGGGATCAGCTGGTTCTCCAGACGTTGACCCTGGCGATGGACATGCGGAAACAGCTGATCGTGTCGGCATTGGCCGAGTTGTTGAGGCCGGCGGCGATCGTTGAACGCAATGACGCAGCAGTCCGCCGCGCCGAGGGGCTCGAACAGCAAACAGGAATCCTTCTCGGCACGGCAACGGAGACGCAGATTGACGTCGGTGGTCTAACGTTCGGAGTGGATCTGCTGAACGCGCAGAAGACCGGCTTCTACCTCGACCAGGTGCAGCACTACACGACTGTGGCGCAGCATGCCGAGGGCAGACGCGTACTCGATTGCTTTACGAGCCAGGGGGCGTTCGCGCTCGCGTGTGCGAAAGGCGGAGCCGCCGCGGTAACGGCTGTGGAAGGAAGTGCCGAGAGCCTGGCCGCGGCCCGCGCGAACGCGCAACAGAACGGGTTGAGCGTTAACTGGCGCGAGGAGGATGTGTTTCAATTCCTCCGTGCGGCGGAGAAAGCTGAGGCGCAATTTGACCTCATCATCCTTGACCCGCCGTCCTTCACGAAGACGAAAGGCGGCCTGCACAACGCGATGCGCGGCTATCGCGAGCTGCACGTGCGCGCTTTCAAGCTGCTCGCGAAAGATGGCCTTCTCGCCACGTTCTCGTGCTCGCATCATGTGACCGAAAGCGCCTTCATGCAGACGATCGCCGATGCTCTCGTCGACGCGCGTCGCTCCGCGCGCCGGCTGCGACGGTTCGAGCAAGCGCTCGACCATCCGGTGCTGCCGACGCTGCCGGAGACGGAATACTTTAAGGGAGTGCTGCTCGAGATGATGCCTGGAAGATGAGCGGGACAGGGCGATCAGCAGAGCTGGCGGGTGAATTCGAGAAGCTCGGGCCCTGGGTGTTTCAGTTCCGCATCGCCGGAGCCGATTACGGCGGCACGATCAGTGCAATCGGTGATGTAAGGCTGGCGCAGTTTCTCCACTTCGCGCCGGAAGCGGAGCGGATACTGGAGCTCGGCGCGCTCGAGGGCGCGCACAGCGTTTTGCTCGCGGCAGAGCGGCACGTGAAACAGGTCGTCGCGATCGAAGGCCGCGGGCCAAATATCCGCAAGGCCGAACTCGTGAAGCGATTGCTCAGCGCAGGCAACGTGGAGTTCGTCGAAGCTAACCTGGAGGCCACGGATCTGACAAACCTCGGTAGATTCGACGCCGTTTTTTGCTCTGGCCTTCTCTATCACCTGCCCGAACCGTGGGAGCTGATCGAGCAACTGCCACGCGTCGCGCCGAAGTTGTTCATCTGGACTCACTACGCGGACGACTTGCAGGCCGATGTGATCCAGCACGAGCTGCGAGGACAGGTCCACCGCGAGGGCGGGGCGGATGAACCGCTCAGCGGGATGTCTCCGACGGCGTTCTGGCCGACGCTCGGTTCACTGACGAAGCTACTGACGACGAGTGGCTACAGGACGGTGCACGTGATCAACAACGACATGCGCCACAAGAATTCGCCGGCTGTCACAATCGCCGCGGATGTGGCGGACTATGCGCCTGCTGCCCGCCGGAAGTTCGGCATCTTCAGCCGGGCTCAGTAGCGAAGGCAGCACGCGATGCAGTGGTTCATCGGAATCAACGAAGATTGCCCGGCGTTTAAGCAGTACGCCGATATGGCGAAAGTAGCGATTTACACCGCGCTGCAACACACGTCGCTTCAGCCCCATTGCATCTACGACGGCAGCGAGAATGACTTCACGCGATGGCTCGAGCACCGTGGCGTCACGATCATTCGGACGCAGACATTTCTGCTGGATGAACTCGCGCGCCTCGGTGAACGCCGAAGAAATCCCGACCTGCTAAGGGCCACGCGCGGAGTCTTTCTTCGCGTCGAATTACCGCAACTGCAGGAGCAGTTCGGCCTCGACGAGCGCGTGCTCTATACGGATTGCGACGTGGTCTTTCGCGCTGACGTCACTGACGTGCTGCAAGAAGTTGCGTGCAAATACTTCGCCGTCGCGATCGAGTCCGACCGCAGCCTGCCAGACGACATGAACTCCGGCGTGATGTGGATGAACCTGCCTGGGCTACGTCGACGCGACGCCGAGTTCCGGGATTACCTGCGCGCGAATATCGACGAGCTGCCGAGCGTCAGCTGGGACCAGGGAGCGTATCGTAGCTTCTACCGTTCTCCGGATCGGGTGCCGCTCTGGGACGGCCTGCCACCTGAGCTGAACTGGAAGCCATATTGGGAGGATTACGCGAGCGCGAAGATCATTCATTTCCACGGGCCGAAGCCATTTCAGCGGAACTACATCGACTCCCATTGGCCGGAGCTGAAATTCCTGACCGGCGGGCACTACCACGAGCTTTGCGAACTGTGGGAAGCACTGCTGCACGAAGCTCAATGACAGCAGGTCGCTACCGGCAACGCACGGCGACACCACGGCCGCCTGCCAGAATCGGGGCAGCAAAAAGGCGGCGCATCGCTGCGCCGCCTTTCGAAGTTGTCGGTGAGTTAAACGTTTACGGCTTCTCAGATGCAAGCGCTGGCGCTTTCACGCGGCTCGGCACCTGACGGAGTGCGGTCCCGGTGGTCTGCTCGACCGCGGCTTCGCCGCCTTCGTGATACTCGGCGTCGCCATTCACCTGCCAGAGATCATACAGCTGCGTGTCGGCGAGGATGTTCTCGACGCAGAGCATCGCGGTCATCATCGCGTGGTCCTGGTTGTTGTACTTGTGCATGCCGTTGCGGCCGACGAGGTGCAGGTTCGGGAAGCGGCTCTCGAGCTCTTCGCGAACTGTGTTCACGTGCTTGGCGTAGTCGTCATCGTAAACCGGATACGCCTTCTTCTGGCGGACAACGGTGCCGTCGAGCAAGTCGCCTTCCTTCGCAAGCCCGATCTGGATGAGCTCCTTCTTCGCGAGCTCGATCAGCTGCTCGTCGGATGAATCCCACAACCCGTCGTTCTCGAAGCAGAAATACTCGAGGCCGTAGCAGGCGAGGTCTGGATCCGGCACCATTTCGGGCGACCACGAACGGAAGTTCTGGATGCGACCGACCTTCACCTTCGGGTCGTGGATGTAGATCCAGTTGTCCTCGAACGCGTCGCGATTCTTGAGGATCAGCATCACCGTGAGGAAGTCGCGATACTTGAGGCTGTTCGCGGCGTGCTTCGCAGCGTCGGAGACGCTCGGCTGAATTCCATTCGCGAGCTCGCGCATCGGCGCGGAGGAGATGACGTGCTCCGACTCGAGTGTGTGCACATCGCCCGCCTGATCTTTATAGCGCAGCGTCCAGGTGCCAGTCGCGCTATCGTATTCGCAGCCGACCACCTTCGCGCCCATGTGGATCTTGCCGCCCAGCTTCTGTGTTTTCTCGGCGCAAGCTTCCCACATCATGCCCGGGCCCTTGCGCGGATACTTAAACGAATTGATCAGCGTCTTGATGACCTTGTTTTTGTCCTTCGGCTGCTTCTGCGGCAGCAGCGCGTTCTTAATCGCGCTGCCGAGCGACAGACCCTTGATGCGTTGCGCGGCCCAGTCGGCGGAGATTTCCTTGCAGGGAATGCCCCAGACCTTCTCGGTGTAGCTTCTGAAGAAGGTGTTGAAGAGCCGCTTGCCGAACTGGTTCGTCACCCAATCTTCGAAGTTCGTCGGATTCTTGACCGGGAAGAGACGCGCCTTGAAGTACGAGAGCACGCACATGGTCGAGCGGACGACGCCGAGCTTCGTCAACGCCTCCATTGCCTTCAGCGGGTAGGCGAAGAACTTGCCGTCGTAAAAAATGCGCGAGGAGCGCGGGCGATCGAGCATGTCGTTCGGCAGGATCTCGTGCCAGAAATCGTTCACCTCTTTGGACTTCGAGAAGAAGCGGTGCCCGCCAATGTCGAAGTGGAAGCCCTTGTATGTCGCGGTGCGCGAGATGCCACCGACGTAAACCGGGTCCAATTCCAGGACTGTCACGTCGACGTTGTTCTTAGAAAGCAGGTATGCCGCGGTTAAGCCTGCTGGTCCTGCACCGATGATCGCTACGTTTGTTTTCATGTTTTGTTAAGCCACCCATCCACCGCGGGTAAAGGTCCACACATACCACCCTTGCAGGGCGAGGCTAGCGGCGCACAGCAGCGCGGCGGCCCCTATCCCAAACGCGCGCACCGACTTCGGCGGGCTGGGAA
>DATHXZ010000628.1:0-4221 GCA_035459405.1 Chthoniobacterales bacterium | reverse complement strand
CTGCCGCCGACCGTGCAGAGCGCCTGGTATTCTGGCTCTGGCAGCAGGCCACTGCGTAGCTCCGGCAGAAGATGCTCGCGGATGATTCGCCCTTCCTTGCGCAGCGAGATGACCACAAGTGTGATCAGTCCGAAGAACGCCGGCACCATAATCACGACGTAAGCGAGGAAGAACATCGCGCCGAAGCTGGCGGAGAAATTCCACAGGAAATGCAGGAACATCGCGAGCGACAGTCCGACGACAGGACCAAAGAACTTCATCGGTGACCCTGCCCGCGCCTGGCGCGCCAGGCCAAGGCCGATGCCCGTCATGCTCGTAAACAGTGGATGCGCAAACGGTGAGACAACACCGCGAATGATGAACGATCCGATCGATGCGCCGAGCCCGCCGCTCGCAAGAGCGTTCCCGTAATACAGGATGTTCTCGGTCATCGCGAAGCCGAGTCCCACCATCGCCGCGTAGATGATGCCATCGAGCACGTTGTCGAACTCGTCCCGCTTCCAGAGATAGAAAATGAAAAGGGCGAAGCCTTTTGCCAGCTCCTCGACGAACGGAGCGGAAAGCACACTTGTCGCCATGTCCGCGTGCGTGCCGACGACACTCGCCGCCGCAACGCCGAACGCGGTGTTCAGGATGAAGGCGAAGAAGACGGAAACCGTCGCTCCCCAAAGGAAGGCGGCGACAAGCATCCAGACCGGCTCCTTCTCGAAGCGGTCGATCCACAGCGCGAGCAGCATGTAAATCGGGAGCGGCAGAACGGCCATCACCATCCCAACCAGGAGGCCGACAAGCCCAGTCTCGGACCCGAGCAGCAGTAGGGTGAGTAGGCCCATCAGAACGGCCGCGAGGGTCGCCGCTGTAGCCGCCAGCCACTTCGTGGGCGCCGCAGGTTTTACACCTGCAGCGGCAATCGAAACCGGCAGGGGCGGGGGAGGAGGAGGCGTCGCGGCCTGCATCGCGGGGTGTTGTCTCTGGTGGCCGAACAGCCGTCAACAACAATGCGCCGTCGGTGAGACACCGGCCGCGGTGCCTGCCCTTACTTATTGCAGCCGCAGCCCCACGTCAGGTCGCTGGAACCTGTGTGGAAGGTGATGTTGATCTCCGAGACCTTGTCGCCAGGCGAGAACTCGGTGGTGTTCCGGCCGCCTCGGCGAAGTACCCGCTCAGTCATTCGGATGTTCCGGCTGTTCGCGTGGTATTCGTAACGGCCGGTCGAGCCTCCATCGAGATAACGGTATGTGCCGTCGCCGTTCAGTCGGAAGTAACCTTTTTGTTGTAGACCATCCGGCGCCGAGAAACGTCCCAGCGCCCGACGCTGCACACGTAGTCGCCATACACGAGGTCTCCGGCTGACTGCTGTGCACTTCGCTTCTGTTGTTGTGGCGCAGGCTGTTGCTGAGTGGCCCGGCGGACGCCGTTGTAGAGAAACTTACCGCTGCGTTCGTCGCCGTTGAAGGTGTAGTCCGCGGTCACAGACACCGACTGCCCGCTGCCTTGACCGCCGTGAGCTGGCCAGGGTTCCATTGCCCGCCGTAGAACACCTCCACGTTGTCGCCGATCCGATACTCGCCTGAGCGCGCATCCGAGTTGGACCTCGGTGCAGCATCGACTTGTGCGTTCTTCGTTTGACCCGTGACTGGCGCGCTCGGCGCGTTTGGGTTGTTTGCGGCAACGTTCTGCGTTGGGTCAGGCGCGTCAGGCGGCGGCTCCTGCAACGTTACTTTGGCCCAACGCTCGCTGTAGTTTGTCATCGCGTCGAGGTTCGGCTTGTAGTTCGGATCGCTCCGCAGGCCCATCGCGAAAGCCCACATCGCGTACGCGTCTTCGCCGCGCGTCAGGTACGCCTCGCCCCAGCGATTCCATTGCTGCGCCGTCGTAGGTTTACGCGTGGCGGTGCCGGTCAGTCGTGACGCCACGGTTTCACCGCTGGTCGCGTTTGCGTGCCCGGATAGAAACTCAGCTCGCGTGATCTCTTTGTTGCCGTCGCTGTCGTAGCTCAGCCATTTACGGTCGCGCAGCTCGATGCCATCCAGTTGCCCGTCCTGATTCATGTCGAGCTCCTTGAACACCGAAGCCGGGTCGCTCGCATCGGCAGCCGCGGCGACCGGATTGACGGGGATGAGTAGGAGCGCTGCGAGCGTTGCGGAACTCACCTGAGGCAGCTGTCGAGCTGCCCCGGGTTCAGTGAGTGATCGGTTTATTAGAAAATCCTGCCGGTCTCATCGGCAAAAACAGAGTCCATTCACCGCATCAGCTGTGTTCAGGCTCGGAGAGTTAGCCATCCTCTGTGATATTGCGGCGCGGAGCATCAGTTCGCGGGCGGCTGCCCGAACTTCGCCACCGGCGCGATACCGGTGCGGATCGCGTCCGCGCGTCTCACCGTTCGCGCCGCGCCTTCCCGGTCACCCGCGAGCGTCTGACGTTTCGCGAGCGCCTCCAGGCGCTGGACGCTGCGCGCCTGCTCGCCAGCCCACCACGCCTGGAGCGTGCCGGTGCTTAACGTCGGCGCGCGCCGCGCGAGTTCCTCCAGCGTGAGCTGCACGCAAGGATCTTCCAGGACTTCATCCCGGCTCGTCGCGCGGATATAGTCGGCGAGGGCGGCTACCGACTCGTGCTCCGCTGTGAGGACGGTGCGCGAGTAGTACGCATGAACGCCCGATACAAGCAGCGCAAGCAACGCGAGGACCGCTGCGAGCGCGGCAAGCCATGGACGCCTCGGGCGCGACTTGGCCGCGAGGAGTTCGCGCATGGTGGCGCCCATCTCGTGCGCACGTGCCTGTCCGGCGGCATCGGCCGGCGTGTCGGCTGCCGCCGCGACGAGTAGCTCCGCGAGTTCCTTCCGTGAGCAATGGAGGATCCGCCGCGACTCAAAGGCCGCTTGTACGTCCTTGAAGGTCCGATGTGACGATTTGTTCACGCGGGCTGGTGGGGGGCTGTGGCCGCGCGATGCGACTGCATCGTTGTAGCCAAGGCGGAAGGCGGCATTCAAGCACTACTTCCGTGATTTGCTTGCGCGTCTGGCTGGCTGCCGCACGTTCGCGGTTGATGCGGATCGACATCCTCACGCTCTTCCCCGAGATCTGCCGCGCGCCGCTGAGCGAGAGCATGATGAAGCGGGCACAATCGAGCGGCGCGCTGGACCTGCGCATCCACAACCTCCGGGATTGGACGACGGACAAGCACCGCATCGTCGATGACTCGCCCTTTGGCGGCGGGCAGGGCATGGTGATGAAACCGGAACCCATCTTTGCGGCCGTCGAGTCGCTGCGCAGCGATGAGAGCACAGTCATTCTGCTCACGCCGCAGGGACGCTGCTTTTCACAACCGCTCGCGCGTGAACTCGCGGTTCATGCGCATCTGATTTTTATCTGCGGCCATTACGAAGGCGTGGATCATCGTGTCGTTGAGCACCTCGTCGACATCGAACTATCGATCGGTGACTACGTGCTGACGAATGGCGCGATTGCTGCGGCCGTGGTCGTCGATGCGGTCGTGCGGCTACTGCCCGGCGTTCTCGGCGATGCACAATCTGCGGCGGACGACAGCTTCTCGGGAGGTCTGCTGGAAGCACCGCAATACACCCGTCCGGCGGAGTTCCGAGGGTGGAAAGTGCCGGACGTATTGCTCTCCGGAAACCACGGCGAGATCGCCGCGTGGCGGGAGCAACAGGCGAAGCTGCGGACACGAGGCAACCGGCCGGACCTGCTGAAGTAGCGCGCCGGGTCTGGGGAGCACGGGTTGTTAACCCGTGGTTCGCCGAAGCCTTCGGCGAACAGATCGCGCGTCGTATGCCATCGAGTTCGCGCTTCGCGCAGCAGCTCGGACGACTTCCGAGCTGCTCACGGGTTGGCAACCCGTGCTCCCCAGAAGCTCGGCTACCGCGCCCGTCCGAGCACGACGCAGGAGTTGATACCGCCGAACCCAAACGAGTTACTGAGCACGTACTTCAACTCGGCCGCGCGACCATGTTGAGGCACGACATCGAGGTCACACGCGGGATCGGGATTGTTGCGGTTCAAGGTCGGCGGAATCCAGCGTTGCTCGATGGCCAGCGCGCAGATCGCAGCCTCGATCGCACCGGTTGCACCAAGCGGATGGGCCGTGAACGCCTTCGTGCCGCTGACCGCCAGACGTTCCGCATGGTCGCCGAATACCTGCTTCAATGTCCCCGTCTCGGTGCTATCGCTGAGCTGCGTGGAACTCGCGTGCGCGTTCACGTAG
>DATHXZ010000627.1:0-7962 GCA_035459405.1 Chthoniobacterales bacterium | reverse complement strand
TCAACCCACCTGCCACTTGGAAATCCGCCACCGTAATTCCAAGCGCCTTGAAGATGATCCGGCCAAGGAAGATGAACGCGATCGCGACGCCGAAGCCGGTCAGAACCGCAAGCAAGCCCTGACGCTGCCGATGCTCACGCGAGGCATTCGGCGAGAATCTCATAAAGCAGGCGACCAGTCCGATCGGATCGATCGCCACAAATAGCGGGATGAATGCGACGATGAACTTTTCCGCGAAGTCGCGCATGACGCACGGCAGGCCTTTACCGTCCCGCGCTTCTACACAATGTTCCCGCTCCCAGCAAACATCATGCGACACCTCGTTCTCGCTTCCCTCCTCTGCGCCTCACTGTCCGCCGGTGGGCAGGACCTCAAATCCCTCGATCATTTCCGCGCCGCCGCCGAGAAAGCGAACTCGGCGCTGACGCTGCCGAGCTGGCCGCAAACGCCTGCCGAAGTCGAGCAGCGCGTGGATGATGCGATCGCAAAAGCCAACGCTGGCCTCGACACGATCGGCAAACTCGAGCCGGGGAAAGTCACATTCAAAAACACGATCGTCGCGCTGGACGACATCGGGTACGAAGCTGGCCTCGCGGCAAACGTCGCGTCCTTGATCAAGGAGACGAACAAGGACGCCGCCATGCGAGCGGCGGGAGAGAAAGCGGTGAAGACGTTCCAGGAATGGTCGGTCGGCACGGATTACCGCGAAGACGTTTACAAAGCAGTCAAAGCATTCGCCGCTGCAAAGCCCAAGCTCACCGGCGAGGACGCGAAGTTGTTCGAGGAGACGATCCGCGACTACAAGCGCGCGGGGCTCGATCTCCCGCGGAATGAGCGCCAGGAAGTCGAGCGCATGCGGAAGGAGCTGACGAAGCTCACAACCGATTTCGACAGCAACGTCGTCGCCGCAAAGGAGCCGGTCGTCTTCACAAAGGCGGAACTACAAGGCGTGCCGGACAGCTTGTTGAACTCGCCCGGCGTCAAGACGGGTGACGATCAATACACGATTCTGGCGAACGTCACGTTCCAGTACCAGGGCGTGATGCAGGCGGCGACGCGCGAAGAAACTCGCAAGCGCCTCCATCGCGTCCGCTTCAACCTGGCGCGCGAGAAAAACATCCCGCTGCTGAATGAGATTCTCGCCACACGAAACCGCATCGCGCTTGCCCTCGGTTACAAGTCCTGGAACGACTACAAAACGGAAGTGAAGATGGCGAAGAGCGGCGCGAACGCGCGCAAGTTCATCGCTGACATGGTGGCGGGCACCGAGCCGAAATTCACAGCCGAAGTCGCGGGGATGCAGAAGCTAAAAGCCGAGGCGACCGGCAGTCCGAACGCGACAATCTCACGCTGGGACTGGCGGCATTACTCGAACGAGATTAAGAAGCGCAACTACGACGTCGATGTCGAAGCGCTGCGTGTTTACTTCCCGTACCAACAGACGCTGGAGGGAATGTTCAACATCTACCAGCGCATCTTCGGCCTGAAGTTCGAGCAGATCGAGGCGCCGCAAAAATGGACCGACGACCTCCAGCTTTACTACGTCTCGGATGCGGCCAGCGGCGAGCCGATGGGCATGTTCTACCTCGACATGTTCCCGCGCGAAGGGAAGTACAACCACTTCGCGCAATTCGACATCATTGGCGGCAAGGTGCTGCCGGACGGCAAGTATCAACGGCCGACGGTCGCGCTGATCTGCAACTTCCCACCGCCGGCCGATGGCAAGCCGTCACTGCTGCCGCACAGCGACGTCGAGACGCTGTTCCATGAATTCGGTCACGCGATGCATTCAATCCTGACGCGCGCCAACCACACGCGCTTCGCAGGCGCAAATGTGCCGCGCGACTTTGTCGAAGCGCCGTCGCAGATGCTGCAGAACTGGGTGTGGACGAAGCCGGTCCTGGACACTTTCGCCGCCGATTACCGCGACCCGGCAAAGAAGATTCCCGCAGAGACGATCGAGAAAATGAAAGAGGCGAAGATCGCCGTCGAAGGCACGCGCTATCGCAGACAGTTCGCGATGGCAGATGTCGATCTTGCCTTGCATGACGTGCATCCCGAACGCCAGCCCTATGATGCGCTCAAGGTCTCGAATGAAATTGCGCAACGCATCTTCCTGCCGCTCGATCCGGACACCGCATTCGCCGCCTACTTCGGCCATCTCTCCGGTTACGATGCCGGCTACTACGGCTACGCGTGGGCGGACGCGATCGCAGCCGACATGGCGGCGGTGTTCGAGAAGAGCAAAGAAGGCTTCCTCGACAAACAAGCAGGCATGCGGCTGCGCAACGAAGTCTACGCGGTCGGCGACTCGCGCGATGTCGATGTCTCAATCGAGAAGTTCCTCGGTCGGAAGCGCTCGATCGAGCCGTTCCTGAAGTCGCTCGGCATCGGCGGCAAGAAGGCCAGCGCGGGTCCTTCGAACGAGAGCCGCTAACCCGTGTTGCTCCCAGCGCGCGCTCAACTCCGGGCGGCTGCTCTTGCGCTACTGCTATGCACTGCGCTCGCTCCATCGTGCCGCAAGCCGGAGACAAATGTCGAAAAAGGCAACCGGCAGCAAGTGCTGCACAAGGGCAACGGCAAGGAGGTGCAGGATCTCGACCCGCACATCGTTAATAGCGTCAGCTCCTTCAACATCATCACCGCGCTGCTCGAGGGGCTCGTGTCGGAAGATCCCGTCGATCTGCATCCGGTGCCGGGCGTGGCCGAACGCTGGGACATCTCGGGAGATGGAAAGCTTTACACCTTTCACCTGCGGCCGAACGCAACGTGGTCGAATGGCGACGCGGTCACGACGAAAGACTTCATCGAGTCGTATCGCCGGATATTGACGCCGGCGATCGCGTCGGACGTCGCTTACATGCTCTATCCGGTGGAGAACGCGGAAGCGTTCCACAAAGGCAAGCTCGCCGACTTCGGGCAAGTAGGCTTCCGCGCCATCGACGCGCACACGCTGGAGATCAGGCTCGCCCATCCGACGCCCTACTTTCTCTCGCTGCTGAACCACTACTCGTGGTTCCCCGTTCACATCCCGACCATTCAGAAGTACGGGCCGGTACACGAGCGCGGCAGCCGATGGACGTTGCCGGATCGCTTTGTCGGGAATGGGCCATTCACGCTGGACGAGTGGCGCGTGAACGTGCGCGTGCGCGTGAAGAAGAGCGAGACGTATTGGGATCGCGGCACCGTTTCGCTCAGCGCGATCGTCTTCCACACGATCGACAGCAATGACACGGAGGAGCGCGCTTTCCGGTCGGGTGCGCTGCACGTCACGGATTCCATGCCGGTGAACCGTATCGATCGTTACCGACGGGAGCAGCCGGAGTTCCTGCGCATCGATCCGTACCTCGGGAGCTACTTCTTCCGCGTGAATGTCACGCGCCCGACCTTGAACAACCGCCTCGTTAGGCGCGCGCTCGCCATGGCGCTCGACCGCGAGGCAATCGTCGAGCGTGTCTGGCGCGGAGGGCAATTGCCGGCCGGCTCGTTTACGCCTCCTAACACTGCAGGGTATACCTCGTCCGCGGAGATTCCGTACGATCCGGAAGGTGCTCGGCGCCTGCTTGCGGAGGCGGGGTTTCCGAACGGCCGCGATCTCCCGCCGGTCGAGATCCTTTTCAACAGCTCCGAAAACCACAAGCTGACGGCCGAAGCGATCCAGCAGATGTGGCGGAGGGAGCTCAACCTCCGCGCCGATCTCGTGAATCAGGAGGAGAAGGTCTACTTCGATTCGCGGCGGCAGATGAACTACCAGCTCATCCGGTCGACGTGGATCGGCGACTACAACGATCCGAATTCATTCCTCGACCTCTGGGTGGCCGGCGGCGGAAACAATATGACTGGCTGGTCGAATCCCGAATACGACCGTCTCATCGCGGAAGCCGGGCGCACCGGCGACCAGGCGGCGCGTTTCGCAGCGTTCCAGAAAGCGGAAGCCATCCTGCTCGACGAAGCGCCGATCCTGCCGGTCTATTTCTACACGCACGCGTTTCTCATCCGGCCGAACGTGAAAGGCTGGCATCCCACGATTCTCGACCACCACCCGTACAAGCACGTGCGGCTCGAATAGGGCGTTTGACTCCTGGGGAACACGGGTTCTTAACCCGTGGTACGCCGGAGTCTCCGGCGAACTGTTGCGCGAAGCGCACTACCGCCTCGGCCGTGGTTTCGGCGCTGCGCGCAGCAACCGGGAAAACTTCCCGGCTGCAAAGGGATGGCATCCCGTGCTCCCCAGAACTGCGCACGCGCAAGGCACGGCGATATTGCGAACACAAGACATGAGACGCATTTCGCTGGTCCTGGTTCTCGCCGTCATTCTCTCCGCGTCGGCCGCCGAGCCGCCGCCGAAAGCCGCACTCGACGCGATCGACGCAGGCGACATGCTGAAGCACATCAAGGTGCTGGCGTCGGATGAATTCGAAGGCCGCGCGCCGGGCTCGAAAGGCGAGGAGCTGACGGTCAAATACATCGCCGAGCAGTTCAAAGCCGTCGGGCTGAAGCCCGGCAATCCAAACGGCAGCTACATGCAGGAGGTGCCGATGGCGGGAGTGATCACCGATCCGACCGCGACGATCAAGGCCGGCGACGAGGCTATGCAGCTGAGGTTCCCTGACGACTACGTCGCCTTCTCCAGCCGACTGCAATCGGAGATCAATGTGGAGAACTCCGAGATCGTCTTCGTCGGCTACGGAGTCGTCGCGCCGGAGTACGGCTGGGATGATTACAAGGATGTCGACGTCAGCGGGAAAACGATCCTGATGTTGATCAACGACCCTGCGATTCCCGATCCGAGCGACCCGGCGAAGCTCGACCCGAAGATGTTTAAAGGTCGGGCGATGACCTACTACGGCCGCTGGACCTACAAATACGAGATTGCCGCGGAGAAAGGCGCCGCGGCGGCGATCATCATCCACGAAACGGAGCCGGCGGCGTATCCGTATTCGGTTGTCCAGAGCAGTTGGGCGACGGAGAACTTCGAGATCGATGCCGCCGACAAGAACATGAAGGACGTGGCGGTGCGTTCGTGGCTTCACCTCGATGCAGCGAAGAAGCTGCTCGCCGCGAGCGGTCAGGATTTCGACACGCTCAAAAAAGCCGCTCTGGCCAAAGACTTCCGGCCGGTGTCGTTAGGCGCGACGGCGACGTTCAACCTCAAGCAGACTGTCCGCCCGTTTAAGTCGATCAACGTCGTCGGCAAAAGCGAGGGCTCCGACCCGAAGCGCAAAGACGAGTGGCTCTTGTATACCGCGCACTGGGATCACCTCGGCCGCGACCTGCAGAGGCCCGCCGACAACATCTACAACGGCGCCGTCGACAACGCGTCCGGTGTCGCGGCGATCATCGAGATCGCGCAGGCGCATCAGAAGCTGCCGAAAGCGACGAAACGTTCGGCCTTATTCATGGCAACGACTGCCGAGGAGTCCGGCCTGCTGGGCGCGAAGTTCTACGCCGAGAATCCGCTGTATCCGCTCGGGAAGACCGTCGGAAATATCAACATCGACGGGACAAGCGTCTGGGGGAAAACCAAAGACATTGAGAGCATCAGCGACGGCAACTCCACACTTGATGACATGCTCGTCGAGGCGGCATCGCGACGTAGCCGCGTCGTGAAGCCGAACAGCAAGCCTGAACGCGGCGCCTTCTATCGCGCCGATCACTTCGAGTTTTCGAAGCTCGGCGTGCCAGCGCTCTACACCGGGCGCGGCAAGGAGGTAATCGGCAAGCCAGCGGATTTCGGCCACAACAAGAGCGAGGAATACGTCGCGAACATCTACCACCAACCGTCAGACGAAGTTGATCCCTCGTGGGACCTCTCCGGCGCGGCGGAGGACATGCAGATGCTGTTCGAGATCGGTTATCAGGTCGCGAATGGCGATACGTGGCCCGAGTGGAAACCGGGAACTGAATTCAAAGCGAAGCGCGATGGGATGCTCAAACGCTGATGGTCACGAAGAACATCCGAGAGCCGATCACGCAGGCCGCTGTCGGCGACAACGACGGGCTCTACAGAGTATGTTCGCCGCAGCGGTGTTCCTATTCTGACTTGTTCGTCGGGCTGCGGTAGGGACGCCGCGCTGCGGCGCCCAGGGCGCGTGGCCAGCAGAACGGCCCATTCGTACACCCACAAGTTGCCACGCGCCTCGGACAGCGCAGCGCGCTGTCCCTACCCTGCGCCGCTCACGCCAAGGAATTCGCGCGCCGTTTCGCCGAGCAGCAACGCCTTCTCATGCGCCGAGAGTTCCTCGAGCGATTCGATCAACTCGCCGGGTCGCGCTTCGCCGAGCGGGAACGGGTAATCCGAGCCGAGTGCAACGCGCTGCGCTCCGAAGAACTTCAGCAGCAACTTTAGAGCTTCGGCGTCATGGACGAGCGAGTCGACGTAGAACCGCGCGGGTGAATTGCCGGAAGCAAGGTAGCTGCGTGGATTCACGCGATTGTCGGTTTGCACGAGATCCGGACGCACGTGAAACCCGTGTTCCATTCGCCCGATCGTAAACGGGTACGAACCTCCGCCATGCGCATACGCGACGCGGAGCTTCGGGAAGCGCTCGAACACTCCACCGAACGTCATGCATGAAATCGCGAGGCAAGTCTCGGCGGGCATGCCGACCAGCCACGGCAGCCAGTATTTTGGCATCCGCTTCTTGCCAAGCATGTCCCAAGGATGCACGAAGACCGCGGCGTCGAGTCCTTCGGCCGCGCTCCACACTACGTCGAGTGATGCGTCGTCCAGGTTGCGGCAATCAGGACCGTGGCAGTAGTCGTTAGGGTCGACGTGCGTGCCGATCTGCGCGCCACGTAAACCGAGCTGGCGCATGCAGCGCTCGAGCTCGGCGGCCGCGAGATCTGGATCCTGCAACGGGATCGTCGCCAACCCGGTGAACCGCGTCGGATGCGCGCGAGCCACTTCGGCGATGTGATCATTCAGGAAGCGCGAGAGATCGAGCGCATCGTGCGGCTTCGCCCAGTAGCTGAACATCACCGGCACCGTGGACAGCACCTGCATGGACACGCCGGTCGCGTCCATCTCCTCGATCCGGCGCGCCGGGTCCCACGAGTTGTCGCTGATTTCGCGAAAGAGCCGGTCGCCTTTCATCATGCGCGCGCAACACGGCTTGTGATGCTGGAGCCTGACGAAACCGGGGTAACCGTACTTCGCGTCGAGGTCCGGCCAGTCGCGCGGCAGAATATGCGTGTGCAGGTCGATCTTCATCGGCGTCTCCGCTAGTTTGTTGCGAGTTAACGCTGAAACCAAGCGGCTTCGCGCGCCGCTGCCGAGACGTTCGCCGGTGTGTCTGTAATATCTGAGAGCTAGTGGCTCCGGGCGCGAGTTTTGCGACTTGCGGCAGAGCCAGCGGATCACCTGGAGAAAAGGATTTCACGTCGGCGCGAATAGCGACAGTATCGAGTCGAATGGCCGCCGAGTACATGATTCGTCAGCTCACCAGTGAGGATGAGCCGATCCTTTGGGAGGCGCTGTACCAAGGGCTGCACAGGGCAGGTGGAGATGCGTCGCCGTCGCGCGAGGTGCTCCGCCGCCCCGAATTTGCGCGCTACGTGGAAGGCTGGGGCCGCGAAGGCGATAGAGGCTTCATCGCCAGTGACACAGAGAGCCACCAATTGCTGGGCGCTGTTTGGTACCGAGAGCCGGCGATGGGCATGACACCGGAGCTCCTGTTCGTCGTAGCGCCCGGTCAGCGAAAGCGCGGCATCGGCGCGGCGCTTCTGACGCAGTGGGTCCGAACTAACCCGGAGCAATCTGAGATATCGATGCGCGTCGACGTATCGAATCCGGCTGTCCGGCTGTACGAGCGGTTCGGGTTCAGAGTTGTGGAGGACCGGGAAGGTTTCGTCACGCTGCGCCGCGACGCTTGAATCGATGCGGCTGGGGAGAGCGCAGGCTACAACGACCGCGTTTTACGCGAACGGCTTGACCGGCTCCGGCTTCTGCACCTTGTGCCC
>DATHXZ010000626.1:0-1999 GCA_035459405.1 Chthoniobacterales bacterium | reverse complement strand
CTCCACACACCCGACAGATTTCCGGAGTCGCCAGCTTGCTGCGCTTTGCCATGCTCATGCACATGAGATTAGCGCACGGGCGCCGCTGTTCCACCTGCTGAGTTCCGGAACACGCACCGAGGCGGACGTGCAAATGCGCGGCCACATCCGATTGCCAATGAGATGAAGCGCACCCTCTTTTACCTCCTTCCGATCATCTTCTGCGCGATCGGTGCTCTCGCTGCCGACCAGAATGTCAGCGCTGCTCAGGCGCGCTTGAAAGCTGAGGGCTTCTACTTCGGCGAGCCGAACGGCACTGTCGACGCCGAGACCTCCGCCGCGATATCTCGCTACCAGATCCGCAACGGGCTGCAGATCACCGGACAGTTGGATGCGGAGACAGCGAAGCGGCTTGGCGTCAGCGCTGCGCCGGCGGCGGCAAACGCGGAAGCGGCGGAGAGTGGGTCGTGGCAACAGCTGCGCAAGAGCGACCGGCAATTTCTGGAGCGGCTGGAATCGACAAAGCCAGGGCGCAAGCCCGGGCAGGTCGGGGCAGCGCCAGCTACTTCGCCAGCGGCCCAGCGAACAACAACGTCGATCGCGCAGCCCGCACCGGCTGTCGCACCGGCCGAGAACTCGAACGCGCGTTCCATCCCGGCCGGTGCCGCGCCGGGCAGTGCGGAGGGTCCGGTGCTCGTTCTTAGCCGCGAACGGTTGCGCGATTACGTCGGCGCATTCGTGCTTGCCGGATTGGATCCACGGCCCGCGGCAGAGCTGGAGTTCTTTGCCGACCGCGTCGACTACTACGACCAGGGAACGCTTCCGCGCGAAAAAATCCGCGCCGACTTGCAGCGTTACAACGAGCAATGGCCGCAGCGCCGCTTCTGGCTCGCGGGCGAGATCGATGTGCAACCACAGGAGGACAGCCGGGTTCGCGTCACATTCCCGCTGCGTTATCAGCTGCGGAACGGCTCGCGGTTGTCCGTGGGCGAAATCCGCAAGACCTTGCTGCTCGAGGTCGTCGGCGAGGACCTCCAGATTGCTTCCGTCAGCGAGCGGAAAATTCGCTAACCAACGCGGCTGTTGGCGAGTGCCGCGCGGATATTCGTTGTGAAGCAGAACATCGATAGCGGAGGCAGAGTCGCGCGCGGAGGAATCAGCGTCATTTGCCTGCTCGGCGCCGGCGTGCTCGGGCCGTATTCGGCGCCGTTGGCGGTGATCTTCCTGCTCTTTGGATTGTTCACGATGTTTGAAGCGGTGCGCGGCTGGTGCGCCGTTCGCGCCTGCGGCATCAAGACGCCGTTCTGACCCGCGTCGCAGCTACTTCAGCAGGCTCGTGTATGTAATTCGCACGAACTGCTCCGGTTTCAGGAAGCCGTTGCCGAGCTTCTCGTCGAACTCCTTCGCCGGCGCTGCCGCCACAACTTCGTCGACTGTCTTGCCTTCTGCTTTCAGTTTGCCGAAGCGCTCGAGCATCGTTTCAAGGAACGCGAGGTAGCTCTTCAATTCGTCCGTTGTGGCGAGCGGTCCATGTCCGGGAATGATGCGCGTCTTCGGACCGGCCATCGCGGCGACCTCGCGAATCGCGGCCACGAGCCCGTCGAGCCGGCCGCCGCTGGAGTAGTCGATGAACGGATAGCCGCCGTTGAAGTACAGGTCGCCCGTGTGAATCACGTCGGCTTTCTCGAAATGAACCACGACATCCGTGTCGGTATGCGCAGGACGCATTGGCACGAGTCGGCTCTCCTCGCGTTCAAGTGCAATGCCATTGGCGTGGTGAACGTCATCAGCGGCAAAGCGGCCCGGGGCGAGGCGGGTTGCCGACGATCCAGCGGCTCGACGTACTGCTCGGAGCCGAGCCGCTCGCGGCATTTCTCATGCGCGACGATGCGCGCGCCAGCTTTCGCAAGCGCCTCATTCCCGCCAGTGTGATCGTAATGCCAGTGGGTGTTCACGAGCAGCGTCGGCATGCCGGTTTTGCCCAGCTCCACCTGCACGCGCGACGCGACATTGGGCAGAC
>DATHXZ010000625.1:0-12241 GCA_035459405.1 Chthoniobacterales bacterium | reverse complement strand
GGCTCTTCGCCGACCGGTTCGTGGTCTGTGACGACCGGGGGCGTCTCGGCCGCGGGGGCTTGCGGCGCCTGCGCCGAAGCGGTTGAGGTATTCGGCTGTTGTTGTGCAACCGCCGCTTGTTGCTGCTGGCTCGCAAAGAGTCTCAAAGAGGGTAATCCCGAGCCGACGACTTCGTCGATCAATCCGAGCCAGTAAGCGTCGACCGGTGATATCGTGTGCTCGCCGCTCTGAAGGCAGCGGGAAAGCGACACAACGAACCACCAGATCGGGTTGAGCTTATGTGCCACTCGCTGAACCAAAAATTCCGACCGCTCGATCGGCTTGTCGTGCGGGATTTTTTTGAATTGGTCGCTCTCGTCCGGCAGCAGAAAATGCTCCCCCTTACGGTGGACGATGTCGATCAGGTTGATCCAATAGCGCTCATGATAGAGCCCTCGAATTTGATAGAAGTTGTCCCGGATCGCACTCAGGTCTGACGCGGAGAGAAACGCTTTTTCCTGCCCGCCTGCTTTATTGCTTTCGTAATCAATCACTGCCTTCAGCAGTTGCGACTCCGGCGGTTGCTGTGTCTCCTCGGGCTTTATCCCCGCAATTTTGAGGACCTGCGCAACGTCCTTCTGCCGATTCGCCGCGTCAGTGATGATCTGCCGATGCCGCTCGCTCAGCTTGTCTCGTAGGGACGTGATGAACGTCTGCGGGTCCGCGATCGTCTCGTGGAATAGAAAGTCCGGCGACTGCTCACCCCGTATCTGGAGGATTCTGACAATGAGCCGGTGAAAGATTTTGGTGGCGAGCCGGATCGCAAAATCTTCGTTCGTCTCGCGGAGACGCGACTCGATTCTGCCAATGCTCTCGACGGTCAGCTCTTTTTCACTCTGCCTCGTGCCATGGTGGTGTATAAGTGAAAACGGATACGCCATCGCGTAATCGCCGAGGGCCAACAGATCGGCGGCAGCACTTCCGGCAAAACCTATGCAGATCGTTATGATCCAAGGGGCGTGGCCATCTTGCCGCGGGCTGGTTAGGAAAGACAGCAGGCGCTGAGCGTAGAACACCGATCCGCCAGCGCTGTCGATGTAGAGGCAGATAGGCTCGTTCGACGCCTGCTTGAGGCGGACGATTTCCGCCGCCATTCCGGTCACCGTCTCGTCAGTGACATCGGCGGTGAGGAACAGCGCTCGATCGCGATTTTCAGCAAACCGCCTGAGGTCTGTGGGCGGCAAAGCGATAGGCTTACCCTCCATCGCTGCTCCCGGGGTACCGCCCGTTTCAGGTCGGCTGCTGTGTCGGATGCTCTCTCTGCGGCGGCAGAAAGATATCGAGAATTGACCAATCTTCCGGCACAATTTTCATGGTCTCGCGCGAGCGATTCGCCTCCTGCATCGCGCGAGCACGATCTTCGGACACGCCGTGTTCGTCACTTCCCACAAGCGAAATCTTGTCCTGTTTCGGTGAGAGGCCCTCAATCATTCTCCGATTGTACCACGCGCCTTCCGGGACTGCACTTGTATTTGTCAACAAACTTATTCACACCGGCCGGCAGTGATTCGAGGCGTCGAAACGTGGCGCCTCGCATGCGCGCGTACGCACGTTTTATGGAGACATCGCGCTCTGGTATATGAACAAACGCCACACTGAAATCGTATTCACTCTCGACCGCTCCGGATCAATGGCATCGTGCCGAGATGCCACCATTGAGGGATTCAACCGCTTCTTGCGCGAACAGCAGGCAGTCCCAGGACGAGCGAAACTGACACTGGTCCTGTTCAACAACATCGTCATAGCGCCGTTCGAGTCCATACCTGTCGAGGAAACGCTTCCACTAACGCGGCGCTCGTACCTTCCGAGCGGGCCAACTGCGCTTCTCGATGCCATTGGCAGCACAATTGCGGCCTTGCGGGCGCGCGTGAAACGTCTTGGGCCGATAAACCGACCTCCGCGGGTGATCGTAGCGATCCTCACAGATGGGCACGAGAACGCCTCGCGCGAGTACCGTTGGGCTGACGTTTCAGCGCAAATTGACGAGCGCCAGCGGGCGGGGTGGACATTTTTATTTCTGGGAGCTAATCAGGACGCGATTGCGACTGCTGCACGGATGAACATTTCCGCCGAGCATGCAGCGAACTACGTAGCGACGCCGGAGGGCACGCGTGATGCGGCCGCCACTCTGTCCCGCACATCTAGCATATTGCGCCAGATCGATGCGGAAACGGATGCTGTGGATGACTCGAACGAGTCCGAGGAGCTTTGATGGAGGCACAGCTCGTATGCACGTTCTTCGGGTTCGTCGGCTTCGTGGTCCTTTCGTTCGTGTATCGGATGGCGCATGACGACAGCGGTCCAACGCTGCGCGACAAGATCGGCGCGATGGGTGCGCCTTTCGTGATTGCACTGATCGTGTTCGGAGCATTGCATACGCGTGATGCGGGGACCTTCCGTGGCGTCCGCGACCGCTTAGCAGCAGGTGAACCTGAGTTCGGCATCATCGGCGCACTATTGGTCCTCATCGTCGCGTTTTTTGGTGCAGTGCGGCCACCGAAAGACTCTGGGTGATCCCGTCGCTGCTTTGAACACTTGGCGGCCCCCGAGCCAGCATTGCTTCCCTCAACAAGCCCGGGCGAGTTGACACCATAGATAGACTGATCCGGTCGAGAGCGAACACCGACACAGATGGGCCAGCTATTCCTCATATACAATCTCGACAAGATCGAATACTTGGACCCTCACAAATTCCGTGAAGCAAGGGGTATCGAGCAGTTCGGTGTGGGAGCTGGACGCACTCTCACCGCTCTAGCTCTATTGCTAGCAGAGGCCGACATGGAAGGCAGCGAGTGGTTTACGAGCAACCCGGTCGTCGGCCGCTGGGCCGGAGATCGCATAGTCCTCGCCGGTGACGAAGGAAAACTGATGACGAGCGGCTGCACTCTATACGAGCAGTGCAGATACAATGCGCTCGAAGTCTCCGAAATGGTGAAGTGCGCGATGGAGGATAGCGACACGATCACTGCTGCAGCGTCCTCCGTGTACGCAAGGGATGAAGAGCATCCCGCGACGATCGCTGCACAAGCGAACGCTCAACTGCGGGATTTACAAGGCAAGCTCCAGCAGTCGGAACTGGATCGCGAAGGGATCGAACGAATGTTGAACGATGCGAGGGCGAGCGCTGCGAGCGCTACACGGTCTGCCAACAGGTTGTCTAAGCGCTGCGACGATCTTGAGGAGCAGTTAACTGAGGAACAACGTCTCAGAATGAAAGCTGAAGAGCTATGGCGTGACAGCCTCAAAGTGCCCGAGACAAAGCCATGGCCGATGTGGATCCAAGTGATCGTTTATTTGATAATCGCGACGCTATTAAGCTCAATGCTCTCGGACTAGCTCCATACACTGAACCTCAACAACGGATACAGGTGATCGGTGATTGTGCCGCTCCCCGCTCGGCGGTTGTGCTGCCATCTGCGGCTCCTCGCGAAGCAGGCCTAAATTCAGCACCATCTGAGGCTTCTGCTCTGATTCGTCGAGCCGGAGCGATTTCCGCTGAACCTCGACGACCGGCTGCCAACACGAGATTAGTTTGCGCAGCGTCTCAACGTCACGCCGTTCAAGCTGCGAGCGCTCCTCTTCTATTCGGTCGAGGAACGCTTCGGCGTCACGCATCGCCCTTTCAACTACGGCGACCTGCCGAGCCGCGAGCGCGTCTGCATGCTTCTCTAGGGACAGCTCGGCCTTGGCCGTCACTCGCCCGTCAAAATCCGCACGCTTTTGACGCCAACCTTCACGCCGGCACCAGTTCTCAACGGCCGCTTCTGAGAGGCTATACTTTTGGGCCAGCTCGCGGCAGGAGCCGTTCCCTTCGAGATAGTCGTCGCGAACCTTTGCTCGTATCGCAGTGTGCGTGCGGCTTGCCATGTTGCCGATCTTGGCAGAGCCGCGGCCGAGGGGTAGCCCTTCCGGGCTGAGCAATCGATGTGAGACCGTGAGACCATGAACGAGGTGTTCTGCCGCCGGTTTCGTCGTGCCTGTATTCTATTCTTTTTTCTAATAAGTTAAAGATTAGGTCTCACGGTCTCACGTCCGCGCCCTACGGCGGCAGGATCGTCCAGGTGTGGACGCTGCCTCCCGAACGTTTTGGCTTCGGAACTCGCGTCGGTTGCTTCTTCGCGAGGCGGCCGAGAAGAGTTCCCATCACATTGTTAAACGCGAGCAGCTTCTTCGCGTCGGGCTCAGTCCGGGAGTCTGACTTAACGGCGCTTTCCAGCTCAGCAGCCGTGCCGGTCTGCGGGTACTCTCCAGTACCTCCGTTGGCGGCGTCGAAGCGAACGTCAACAGCTGCATCTCCGGTGCTAATTCGTCTATCGCTGCGCTGATATCAGGATGGTGGTACGTCTTTATGCCGAATCGCCCGCATCGAAGCTCTTCGGCAATCGGACGATTTTCTACGTGATACAGGAAGGCTGGCATCTCCGCGATTAACGTCTGCCAGAACGCTTTTCGATCAGCGGCAGTCTCCGTGGGCATCGGCATCGGCTTCCGATTACATTTGAGCAGGTGGAGCTTGTCGCCGATCGAATCATCGAGCGGGGGTAGGATCAGCAGATTCTCCGGCTCATCGTTTACGCTGATCGTTAACCGCCACAGCGGGACCATGCTGAGGGCCTGTTTGCCCTTCGCGTGGAGCGACTGCACCTCGTTGACGGTAAACTGCTTAATGCTTGCTCCAAACGCGCGTCGGGCATTTGCGTATCTTGACGACAACTCGTCTTCGATCGTTAGATGCTCCGATCCGAACAGCTCGCCGTTGAAATCGGAGCCACCGGTCATGTATCGATACGGTTTGCCTACCCGACCGCCGAGCGCTTCGGTCACAAGCTTCTGTAATAGCGACTTGCCGCAGTCGCGCGGTCCCGCGAGCACCAACGCTTGCCCCGGCCGCCATACTCCGGAACGAAGGCTTTCGAGCGCAACCTTGAGCCAGCCGATTAAGTACGGTCGCTGGTCCGCTTCAGCCGTATGCAGCAGGTTTTTCAGGAGCTTCGCTATCGTCGGCCATTTGCCTCTGAAGGGTTCGATCAGCTTAGGAGACTCGGTGACCAACACTCGCTTGCCGCAAATCTCGTGCAGTCCCTTGAAGTGTCCGGCGAGCGGACCGGCATACGCAACATCACAATCACGCTGGATTTCGATCAATCTCATCTCAGCTTCCGAGATTGCTTCGTCGAGGATCCTGCGGCCGCGCAATCCAGCCGCCTTCAAACGCCGAATGACATTTGTCTCGCCCAGCTTGATCCAATCTCCACGTGAGTCTTCAACCCAGTAGTGGCTCGGCGGATCGAAGTAGATTGGCGCGAGTTCAGCAATGGGCATCTCAACGAGTGATGGCAGTGGTTCATTGCCGGCTGGAATTTCGATGAGATCGTTCATGGACGGACCTCCATCGCTGCCGGGTTGCAGAATAGGATTTCCTGAACGCGCCCGTTGTCGTGCCGCCCACCAGGCATTCTGACAGCCTGTGAGGCGGTCCGCGCCGGCTGCGGGTCGGCTCGTAATTCCATCGCTTTGTCTGCAAGCGCCTCGCACCACGCAGGCGACCGCCCCGCCACGTTGACCCAGCCGTGGATTGACTTGTTTCCTGAGTGAACTGCGAGGACAAGCGGCACAAAGCGACCGATGTGGAGCAGAATGGCGGCCTGTTCATCTGCGGTGCCGTGATCACTTTCTAAAACGATGAACCGGCGCGGCCCGGTGTTCACGCCACACCGACGGCTAAACTTACCCGTGGGCACCCGCCGGCTGATCATCGGGTTCGGTGCGATGTACTGCAGTTTGTGTGCGACGGGTAGCCAATCCGACACCCGCCGAGTGTCGGCTAAAAGCTCCGGCTTTACTGAGTAGGCCGCCCAAATCAGCGGGTTGTCTGGGTAAAGGAGAGGCAGCACGTCCCGCGTCGTCAATTGTTTCAGCGGTGACAATTGCCGCAGAGCTTCGACATTTACGCGACGCGACGACTCGACGAGAACCGCTTGAACAGCTGCGGGGTCGATCTTCGGCTTCTTCGTCTTTCGGCGAAGACCAGAGCGCCTCGCATCCGCATGTGCGTTTTTGAGGTAAGCTGGCGCGCGTTCGATCGCCCGCTCTATCTCTAGCTCCGCCTCCTCGCCGGTGTGTGTCGTGTGGTCATAGAGGTATCGGCGCACCTTCTCTTCGGGCCAGCCGGCAGCGAACCTTTGGAACGCCGTTCTAAACGTCCAACTATTTACCTGACCACTGCCGGCTGGAGGACACGGTTCGAAGCGCATTACCGCCCCTCCTTCTCGATCCCCTCGAACACGTCGACGGAATCGGCAACCAGCAGCGGCAGCCCGTCAGTCTTCCGCCGATCAGGTGCCTTCGATGTTTCGCAGCGGGCGTGCCGCAGGTGCAGGTTTATCGAGTTGAGCCTGAGCAGCTGTATGATATCTTTGTTTTGCTCAGTATTCTTCAGCGCCCCGGTGGTTTCCCGAGTGCCGGGGCCTCCTTTTGCGCCCCTTATGGCTGACCTCCTTTCGGCTCCTGCAAGCGGCGCAAATGCGCCTGCATTTGGTCGACTGGCACCAACACGATTCCACGGCTCTTCCCTTCGGGTACTAGCCGGATCAGCTGGATCGCACCTTCGCGTTCGAGCTGAAGGTACTTCTGTCGTGGGCAGCCGAACACCGGGTCGTGCTGGCCCTCTGCGGGTAGTCTAAGGCTAAATGGAAGCTCGCCCGCTGTCGGAGCATCCGCCTGTTTCATGATCGCCATTCTGCATTCCTTTGTCCCCGTGCTTCGGGCACGGACCGGTCAGTTCAGCGCGTGTGGGCTACGCACGCGGAACTTTCCGATTCCACAGCAGTTTGGCTTCTCTACGATTCTTCGAACGACCTTCGAGTCCTTGCGTAGGGGACTCTGACACCCGCGACGCGAATGCCAGCCGAGTTCCGTTCGAGGTATCGCTATGAAATCATGCGAAATGACCGTTGCACATGTTTGGAGGGCGTACCAGTAGAAAAACGAAATTTTTTTGGCGTAGTGAGAGAACCGCCCGGCTGGCCGCTGCGGGGGGTATGTGCACCACCCCTGCCCCCCTCGACTATCGGATTCTGGCGCTTCATGCGAATAGAGTAGAGGCATGACAGACCTGCAGCTTAACAGTCCGGCGGCAACAGACTTGCCGAATACTTGCCAGCTACGAGGTCGAATCCGCGTGAGCAGTGTTGCTCACGCAGAGGACCCAGATGTTTCCTCCCTCGCGAGAGGTGGCGTTTGGGCCATGCCGCACCGATCAGGAACCATGAATAACGCCTCCAAAGGGCGCTGTGTTACCGTTACACCACGGGGTATTCCGCGTACGGATTCCCGATTTTCGGGTGCGGATTGGGAATCCGCAAACTGCAATTCACCGGCCATCGCAGCGGCGGCGACGAGGCGGCATTCACCGCACGGCGAGCTTAGATGCGGCTGAGAACGTGGCTGCCGACGTTCGTGTTCTCGAGCGCCGCGCCCGCCAATGCCGCACGCACGCGGGCCACGTAATCTTTCGGCGCGAGTGGCTTCTGCAGGAAGCCGCTCAGGCCAGCCTCGAGCATGTGATTCAAACGTGCTTGATGAACGAAACCCGTGCAGAGCATCACGCGAACGTCCTGGCGTAGCGCGCGCAGCCGGCGAAAGGTTTCCTCGCCATCCATCAATGGCATGCTGAGGTCGAGAAGTACGAGGTCGAAGCTACGCGGCGCGGCGCGAAACAGCTCAAGACACTCGAACCCCGACTGCGCTGTCACCACCGAGTAGCCGGCTTCGCGCAACACCTCGCCCGCCAGGATCAGCAGCATCTTCTCGTCGTCGACGACCATGATCCGCTTGTGCAGCGCGTTTTTTACAACCGGCGGTGCCTCGGACTGATTGCGCGGGAAGTCCGCATACAGGATCTTGCCGTTCACGTTACCCGATTCGGCCAGTAGCTGGCTTCCCACTTCCGCTGCACGCAGCACGCTGCCGCGCATCATCTCGAAGTATTCCTTTGCGTGACCGTCGGGGTCACACGCCTGCTCGATCTGCTCGGTCGTGCCCGCGATTACCTGAAGCACGTTGTTCAGCTCACTGATCAACGCGAGACAGCGGCTGGGAGAGACTGGAAACTGGGTGTCCATCTAGGCAGACGCAGCTGCAGGCGCAGGGATGCGGATGTCCACCGTGGTTCCACGGCTGACGATGCTTTGCACCGATATTTTCCCGCCGTGATCCTCGATTGTCGATTTCGCGATCGCCATGCCGAGGCCGGTCCCGTGCGACTTGCCGTGGGTGACGAACGGCTCGAACAGCTTCGGCAGGATCTCATCGGGAATGCCGCAGCCAGTGTCGGTGATCCTGAAGACAATCTGCTCGTGCACCAGGTCGGTCGACAAGCGGAGAATGCCGCCATTGGGCATCGCTTCGCGAGCGTTCTTGATGATGTTGCACAACACGCGCGTGAAGCGATTTACGTCGACGGCGATCGCGCCATCATAGCTGATGCGTCTGACTAGCTGGATGTTCTGACCCGGCAATAGTTGCAGGGCCTGCTGATTGAGCTCATCGAGCAATCGCCAGACGGTCACGGTCTCGACTTTCAGCGCTGCCGAGCCGCGCGCGTAATCGAGGAGCTCCTGTGCCATCGCCAACATGCCTTCGACGGCTTTGTCGGTCATCGCCGTCAGCTCGCGGATACGCGGATCGTTGCTCTCGGTCGCGATCATGTCGGAACAGGAACGCACAATGCACATCGGGTTCTTCAGATCGTGGATGATCGAATTAGCCATCGCGCCGACGAGATTGACGCGCTCGGTGCGCATCACCTCGGAAATGAAGTGCTGGTTCACGTGCCGCAGACGTTCCGAGACGCTGCGCAGGAAGTTCATGTGGAGCCGGCTTGGCGCCAGCTCGAGAATGCGCTGAAACGTTCGCTCATCCACGCTCGCGAGCAGAGTGGGCGCTGCAGCTGTGGCCTTCGCCGAGCGCGCCTGGCCGTCGAAGAGCGCCATCTCGCCGAAAAAATTCCCCGCCTGAATGAAGCCAAGCGTCTCCTGTTGGCCGCGCCGGCCCGTCTTCGAGATTTTGACCGAACCATCGCCGACCAGGTATAGCGAATCGCCGGGATCACCTTCCTCGAAGATGACTGCGCCTTCCGCAAAGCGGATCGGCTTCATCTCGTATCTGATGTCCTCGAGAACGTCCGGCCGAATGCCTTCGAACAGCGAGTTCGCTGCGAAGCACCGGAATGTGTCGAAAGAATCAGCGGTCGCGATCATCGCGAACCTACAAAGCAGCCTGAATGCCGTCGGTCGGTGCGAATTGCTCGCAGCCCACAAAACGAGCGATGTTCGACAGCAATTCATCTGGCGGCAGCGGCTTGCGCATGAATCCACTCAGGCCAGCCTCGAAAAGAGCTGTGAGCCGCTCCTCGTGGATGAACCCCGTGCTGAGCACGACCCGCACGTTCGAGCAGATCTCGCGCAGCCGCCGAAAGGTCTCTTCCCCATTCATGAACGGCATCGTGAGATCGAGCACCACCAAGTCGAAGTCAGCATCATTGCGGACGAACAAATCGAGGCACTCGAATCCGGATTGCGCTGTGACCACGTCATAGCCGTCGGCGCTCAGCAACTGCTCGAACAGCTCGAGCGCCATCCGTTCGTCGTCGACGAGTAGAATGCGTGGCTTGGTCCGCCTGACTAGCTCAATGTGGCGCGTCCGCGGAACCGTCGGCTCCGTCTGCTGCAACACCAGTTTGCTGTTTGCACCACCTGCTTCGGCGACGCGTTCGGCAGTGATTTCCGCCGCTCGCTCGACGCTCGCACGCAGCATCGCGAGATACTTCTCCGAATCGGGGTTGCCGTCCCAGATGTTGCCGAGCAGCCCAGTCGTGCCGCTGATAATGTGCAGCAGGTTGTTTAACTCGCTCGTGGTGGCGATCGATGACGGGTGTTCTGTGCGAGGTCCTTGCATCCTATCCTCCTGCCTCCGGCTGGCGCTTAGCGGCCCGGCGCAGCGCTGAGCGGCTGTGTCGTGGCGCCCTGGCCGTTGAATGTGCCGGTGGTGGAACCATTGCCGCCGGACCCGGTGTAGTTCGGGTTGTTGGTGTAGACGTTCGCCGCGCCGTTCCCGTTGATCGTCACCACTTTGCCGCCGGTGATGGTGACTGTGTTGCCGGCGATGTTCTTCACGCTGGTGCCGCTGAGGGTTACGTTGTCGGTGAAGTTCACCGTGCCATTGCTTCCGCCGGCGTAGAGACTGATCAATGTGTCGGCGGAAATCGTGCCGCCACCGATGTTGAGCTGACCGTTGTCGCCGAACGCGGCGGCTTTCACTGTGCTGGCGTTTAGCGTCGCGCCCGTCAGGTTGACGGCGCCGCTGGCGCCGTTGTTTGTGATCTCAATGGTGCCTTTGTCGGCCTGTGCGGTGCCGCTCATGTTGATCGCGCCCCCCGCGGAGGTGATCTTGATCGAGCCGCCGGGTCCTGGAGCGGCGTTGCTGAGGAGCGAGAGGAGTTGAGCGCTGCTCGAGACGCTGATCGCGGTGCCGGTGGTGGCGTTGCTCTTCACGTTGATGCGGCCGCCGGAGTTGCTGGCGCGCCCAGCTGCGCTGTCCGAGACCTTGACGGTGTCGTTGACGTTGATCGTGCCGTTGGCAACGAGGCCGATCTCGCCACCGTTGCCGCCGGTTGCAACGCCGGTCGCGTTTGCGCCGGTCGTGGCGTTCAAGGGCATCGACACCGTGATGGTGGTGGGCGCCGGTGTGGTGTCGCTCCCCGCGTAGAACGTACCGCCGCTGCCACCGCCAAACCCGCTGGAGAGTTCCGCGTCACCGCCGTTGAAGTTCATGCCGCCGCGGATCGTGTTAACGCTGCCGGTCGTTTGCAGCTTCAGATTCGGGGCGACGAATACCAAGCTGCCCGCATGCCCCGGCGCCGTCGTGGCCGTGCCGGCTGTGCCGCCGAACTGGAAGCCGGTGTCTAAGTCGTAGGTGCCACCGGTCTGGATCAAATTCTGGACGATCCCGGTCCCGTTGCTCCACGGCGTGATCGCGCCGCTGATGCCGAGATTTCCCGAAACGATTGCATTTCGCACCCGCATTCCGCCGCCAGGACTGAGATCACCGCCGGAGACAGTGACATTCTCGGCATCGAGATACTTCAGCTTCAAGGTGCCGCCGTTCACCGTTACATTCGTGATGCCGCGGAGCGTCTGCTGAGTGCCCGTGATGCCGCCAGCAGTAGTGACAAACGACACCAGTGCGCCAGCGGGTGCGATGAAGTCAGTCGCGAACGTGAAAGCGCCAGCCTGCGCGTTGAATTGCGTCAGGCCGGTGATGTCGAATCTCAACTGGCTGGTGAGAGACGTATTCATCGCGAACGTGCCGCCGACGTTCAGCGTTACGTTCGGCGACGCGATGACTGTGCCACTGTTTGACGTCGTCAGAGCCCCGGTTGTCTGGATATTTACCGACTGCGCATTGATGCGCCCGTTGGCGGCGAGGCCGAACGTGGCCGACTTCGCGGTGAAGCTGTTCGAGTTGAACGTGAGGGCCGCGAGGTTGATTGCGTTGCCGGCATTCAGCGCGACGAGGCCGCTCGTGCTGTAGGCGCCGTTCAGCGCGATGTTTCGTTCTCCGAAGAGGCGAACTGCGCCGGTCGTGAGTGTGATCGGTGACGCCACGGTGAGATCGCTTGCAGCACCACGCGCATACATGAACAGGTTCGCGGTGCTACCCGAGAAGCTCAGGCTCGAGAGAAGGTTGATCGAGCCGTTCTGCGTCGCCAGGGTGACACCTCTGAGTGTCGAGAGATCCCATGTGCCACCGGGTGCCGCACTGGCGATTGTTCCCTCCGAGATAAACGCGAGGCTTTGAGGACCGCGGGTGGTATCAACGGTGAACGCATTCTGAATCTCGAGATTGGTGAACTTGAACACGGCCGCTGGCAGACTCGAATCGGTGCTCAGCTGCTCGAAGCCGCTGCTCAGGTCGAAGGCGCTGCTCGTCCCATAAAAGAACTGCGACATGCTGCCGTCGTTCGCGGTGCCATCGTAAATCGTTCCCGCACTCGTTAGACCATTCGTGGTGATGCTGACGGCGCCACGCTCCGTCTTCACGTGCGTGCCGGACGTGATTTGGTACGGGTTCGGGCTGGTGATCGTCACCGGTTTCGCATTCGGTCCTGTGGGACCGGGGTCAGCGTTCGGGTCGGGGGTAG
>DATHXZ010000624.1:0-2675 GCA_035459405.1 Chthoniobacterales bacterium | reverse complement strand
GAACAGTTGCCATTCGTCGGTCGAGCCGTTGCTCGGCGGCGGCCCGGATAAGGTTGCGAGTCGCTATGCCGAGACGTCGCCGATCCAGCGCCTGCCGCTGGGTGTGCGTCAGGTCTTCATTCAAGGGGAGAAAGACCCGATCGTGAGTGCCGGTTCCGTGCGCGCGTATGTAGAGGCCGCCCAAAAGGCAGGCGACGAGGCGGTGATGTCATTGTTGCCTTCGCTCGGCCATTTCGAAACTGCGGTGCCATTGCCATCAACTGAAGCCGCGGTGGCTGATGCGCTGCGACTGCTCGTTCAGCCAGCACCGTAGAATCTGGAATTTGGCCGCAGGATTTCCCTGGTTCGCGCATTTGCCGACTGCGGCCGCCAGTAACGAAGCTTGCGCGGTGATATCGACGATAACCGTTGCCGTCGCGATGGCGACGCTGCTCGCTGCGGAGCCCAACCAAGCCGCGCCTGCTGGCGAGGCGGAAATCAGCGCAGCGAACAAGCTCTACCTGCAGTCGGTCGTCGAAGGCGACCGCGCGTCGAAGCTGGAGCGCCGCGGCAAAGAGGAAGCCGCCATTCATGCCTACGAGCTCGCGGGCCGGCTCTCCGAGGCCTCCATCGCGGAAGGCGGAGCGGACACGCGCAGCGCAGGAGAATCGGCCGCCGGAAGTTTATTTCCGCTGCGCGACCTCGTATCTGCACGCGGGGCGCCTGCTCAGCCAGACAAAGAGCGACTACGATCGTCGTGACGTCATGCTGGAGAAGGCGGCGCGTTATCTTGATCAGGTGGAGAAGCTTGAAGACGAGCGGGCGCAGCGCGCGAACGCTCCGGTCAATCCCGAGATCTGGCGCGTGCGCAACGCGTCGGGCTACGTCTGCTTTCTACGCGGGCAGCTCGCTCAGGCGCGCCTCCACTACGGCGCGGTGCTGCAGATGAACCCCACCTACAAGCCTGCCGAGCTTGCGATCGCCGAAATCAACAAGCTCGAACAGCGCGAGAACGAACTCTTCACGCCGCAAGGCCGTACGCTCGATAAGCAAAAGAGGCGCAAGGTGCTGAAGGAAGTCGTCAGCATCCTGCGACTGGTCAGGGATATCGTCACACTCGGCAGGTAAAAGTTAGTCGCAGGCGCCGAGTCTCGGCTTTGACGCTGCAGGCGCCGCCGCCGCGCGCGCGTTCCCTGCGCGTGAAAATTGCTCCAAAATGCTCAGCGACACCGCACAAGACGACACGGCGCGCGATTCATTCCTAGACCGATGGATCATCCCTTGCCCAACGAACAGATCGAAGCGTTCCAGCTGCTGGTCGACAGCGTGAAGGATTACGCGATCTTCATGCTCGACCCGGAAGGGCGCGTCGCCACTTGGAACTCCGGCGCCCAGCGCTTCAAGCAATACACCGCTCCCGAGATCATCGGGCGTCATTTCTCCTGTTTCTATCCACCCGAGGAGATGGCCAAGCTCCAGCCGCAGGACGAACTGGCGATCGCAGTGCGGGACGGGCGTTTCGAGACGGAAGGGTGGCGCCTGCGCAAGGACGGCACGCGCTTCTGGGCGAATGTTGTCATCACTCCAGTTCGGAGCCGCGAAGGGGTGCTCATCGGCTTCTTGAAAGTAACGCGCGATCTCACCGAACGCCGCCGTGCCGAGGAGAATCTGCGCACGAGCGAGGAACAGTTGCGCCTCCTCATCGTAGGTGTGCAGGATTATGCGATCTTCATGGTCGATCGAGCCGGCTACATCCAGACGTGGAACGCCGGCGCCGAAAGGATCAAGGGCTACACCGCCGCCGAAGCGGTCGGCCTGCACCTCTCCACCTTTTACCCGCCCGGAGACCAGCGCGCCGGCAAAGCCAACCGGCTCCTCGAGGAAGCTGCCGAGACAGGCCACGTGATCGATCGCGGAACCCGCGTGCGGAAAGACGGCACGACCTTTCAGGCGGAAGCAATCCTCACCGCGCTCAGGGATACCAGTGGCGAGCTGCGCGGCTTCTCGAAGGTCACGCGCGACATCACCGAGCAGGTTGCAAAGCAGCGCGAACTGGAGCTGGCGCTCGCGGAAGCGAAAAACGCCGGCGAGATCAAAGACCATTTCCTCTCCGTCCTCAGCCACGAGCTGCGCACTCCGCTGACACCCGTCCTGGCCGCCGTCAGCTACATGAGTGAGAACGCAAGCGCGGCCGGAGAGCAGTTTGCCGAGGAGATCCAGATGATCCGCCGCAACGTGCAACTGGAAGCGCGCTTGATCGACGATCTCCTGGACCTGACGCGCATCAGCAACAACAAGCTCGAGCTGCGCTTCGAGACGGTCGACGTGCACCGCATGTTGCAGGAAGTCGCCAAGATGTCGGCCGCGGAGATCGGCGACAAAGCCATCGAGCTTTCGCTTCAGCTCGAGGCCTCACCGCATCACGTGTGGGCCGATCCGGTACGGATCCGGCAAGTCTTCTGGAACGTTGTCTCGAACGCGGTGAAATTCACGCCGCGCGGCGGCCGCCTCACAGTCGCCACCAGCACGGCAGCCGACGAACAGCTGCTCATCGAGGTTTGCGACAGCGGCGTCGGTTTTGCGCCCGAAGACGCGGCGCGGATTTTCTCGCCGTTTGAGCAGGGTGAAAAGACCGTCACGCGGAGGTTCGGCGGGCTCGGTCTTGGCCTCGCGATCTCGAAGTCGATCGTCGTGAT
>DATHXZ010000623.1:0-1935 GCA_035459405.1 Chthoniobacterales bacterium | reverse complement strand
GTGTGAGATCTGGGACCCGCTCGAAACCTGCGAAGTCGCGCTTCCGGCAGCCAAGCGGCAGGCGCTGCCTAACGAATTTGTCTCCCGCAATGTCGCGTGCGGCGCGGCGTTAGAATATCTGCGGAACTAACACCCCCATGGCTCTTCATCTCAACCTCCTGCACGAGGAGATCGCCGAGCAGCGTCAACGCCAGCGCGATCTGCTCAAGATCGGCATGATGGCGCTCGGCGCGATCGCCGTGCTGATGGCCGTCTTCTACATGTGGAAAGGCTACCAGACGCTCGGCACCAAGAGCCGCCTGGCGGCCGTCGAGGCGGACTGGGCGAAGGTCGAGCCGAAGGTCACCGCAGCGCAGAAGCGTTCGAAGGAACTTAACGGCATCATCGACACAACGAAGGTGCTCGACGTGATGGTGGAAGGCCGCTTCTTCTGGGCACCACTGCTGCAAAAACTGTCGCTCTGTGTTGCTCCGAATGCCCAACTGACGAGCATCGACGGCACGGTTAGCGAAGACACCAAGCTGGTAACCGTCGCGGTCGAAGGCATCGCCGCCGGCCGTGAGCCACGCGCCGCGGCGGAAGAGTTGCGCCAGCTCCTGCTCGAGCAACTCGGCCGCAGCTACAGTGAGGTGAAAGTCGAGTTCAAGACGCTGGAAGATCTCGATACCCTCGTGAATGTCGCCGGCGGAAACATGGCCATGGCCCGGTTCATCCTGGCGGTAAACTTCAATCCGGTGATCGCGAAAGACGCCAAGCCGTCCGCGAGCCCCACTCGCACGTCGAAATCATGACCCCGACCCAGACAAAGATGTCGAAAGACGAGATCCAGAAGCTGGTGCTGAGTGCGCTCGGCTTCATCGGGCTCCTCTACGTTTACTTCTCGTTCTTCCTTGGGCCGCTGAATAAGAGCCGCACCGCCGCCGAGGCGCGCATTGCTGAGCTGCAGGCGAAGATCGGTTCGTCCAAAATGGAGCTGACGAAGACGAGCAACCTCGAGCAACAGGCGACCGCGGCAACGACACGCTTCGCCGCCATGAAGGCGCTGAGCCCGGAGGGCGCGCCGATCGCTTGGTTCCCGCCGCGCATGAAGATCTTCTTCGCGAATCAGCAGATCGAGAAATCGACCGCCCGCCTCGACACGAACGGGCCGTTCAAGCAGCCGGAGCTCGCGGATTGGTTGCGATACACCTGGCAGATGGACCTCCCTCAGACTGATTTCGCCACCGTCGGCAAAGCGATCGCGCAGCTTGAAAACAGCGAGCCGCTCCTGAGCATCAGCCGCGTCAGCATGAAAGCGGACGCGAATGATCCCCAATTCCAACAGGTCAGCCTGACCGCCAACACAATCGTGCTGAAGCGATGAAGAAGCTTACCTTTACCTGCACCACTCTCCTCGTCGCTTCGGCGCTGCAACTCTCGGTAGCCGCAGAAGTGGCGCCGGGCACAGCATCGACTGCGCCGGCCCAAAGCGACGCAACCGCCGACCCAGCTGCGCCGCCTACGCTCGAACTGGCGAACAAATCGTCATTCGAGATCCAGGGGGGCCGCAATCCATTTTGGCCGATCGGTTGGAAGCCGGCGGCGAAAGCCACGACGGCTGAACCGACAGAGCAGGTTGGTCCCGAAGTGCCGCCAACCGCATTCGTGGTCAGCTCGATCGTCATGGACCCGCGCGCGCGCTTCGCAATCATCAACGGAAAAGTGATGAACGAGGGTCAGGTGTTCGGGCTGCAGATGGGCTCGTCCACTTACCAGATCACCGTGAAGGCGATCGAAGACGGCCGCGTGATCCTGGTGCGCGGACGCGACACCGAGATCGTTGTCCCGCTGCGTCGCCGGTAGTCGCCCCGACGCGAAAGTTTCGGCCAGCCTTTCGCCCGTCAGGAGTTTCCCGCGCTCGCCATCGTCAGGTCGCGGGGACGCAGAATCGCCTGA
>DATHXZ010000622.1:0-1977 GCA_035459405.1 Chthoniobacterales bacterium | reverse complement strand
TGGTCACGCGCATGAAGACTCGGAATCAATCCTCGACTGCCGCGCCTTCGCGCCACGCGAGCTGCGGGAGATGATCGCGAGCGGAGAGATCTGCGATGCCAACACCCTGAGCATCTGTGCGCGCCTGGTGGCGCGCGGCTTCCTTTCGTTAGGCGAATAACGCATGGCGCTGCAGAACTTCTTCAAATTTCGCGAGATCCCGGATTCCGAGACCGCGAAGCCGTTCCTCGATCACCTGGAGGACCTGCGTTGGACAGTCGTGAAAATGGCGATCGCGCTCTTCGCGGCGATGATCGTCTGCTTCGCCTTTCGCACGACGCTCACGCACATCATGCAGCGGCCGCTGCAGCAGCTCGATCCGAAGATTCGCACGCTGCAGTCGCTCGGAATCACCGACTCCTTCACGATCTCCTTCAGCCTGGCGTTCTACGCCGGCATCGTGCTCTCGTTCCCGCTGCTGGTTTACTTCGTCGCCGAGTTCGTCCTCCCGGCGCTCACCGCAGTAGAGAAGCGGCTGCTGCTGCCGGCGATTGCCGTCAGCTTCGCGCTCTTCCTCATCGGCGTAGTTGCCTGCTACTACTGGCTGCTGCCGAAAACCGTGTCGTTCTTCTTCCGCGATGCGCAGTCGCTCGGCTGGGTACCGAACTGGACCGTGCGCGAGTATTACTCCTTTGTGACGCGGTTCACGATTGGGTTCGGCCTCGCGTTCGAGCTACCGATCGTGGTGCTGGCACTGGTTCGATTCGGATTGCTGACCTACGACTTCATGAAGAACACGAGACCCTACGCGGTGGTCTTGATTTTCATCCTGGCCGCGATCATCACGCCGACGCCAGACATCCTGACGCTCATGGCGATGGGCTTCCCGATGTACCTGCTCTATGAAAGCTGCATCTGGATCGCGTGGCTGATGCAGCGCCGCGCGGCGAAAGCGTGACCATGACTCCGGCAGGCTACGAGCTGTTCTTTAGCATCGTCGCGTTCGTCCTGGGTGCGGTGGTCGGGTCGTTTCTGAACGTCGTCATCTATCGGCTGCCGCTCGATCTATCGGTGAACGAGCCGAAGCGCTCGTTCTGCCCGTCCTGCAAAACACAGATCCCGTGGCACCAGAATCTGCCATTGATCAGTTGGCTGTTTCTACGGGGGAAATGCGCGAATTGCGGCAGTCGTATCGCATTTCGCTACTTCGCCGTCGAACTGGTCAGCGCGCTGATGTTTCTGGCCGTCTGGCTCGCGTTCGAGCCGCAGGTGGCGATCGCGTATTGGGTTTTCGTGTCGCTGCTGATCGCCGCCACGTTCATCGACTTCGAGCATTTCATCATCCCGGACGAGATCACACTCGGCGGCGTTGCCGTTGGTTTGCTGGCAAGCCTCATCTTGCCGGACTTGATGATGACCGATGATCGTTGGCGCTCTCTGCTGACGTCTTTGGCATCGGCAGCCCTAGGCTACGCGTTGCTATGGCTGGTGCTGCAAGGCGGCAAGCTGGCGTTCGGCAAGAAGCGGATCCAACTCGACGCGCCAACTCCGTTCACATGGAGGCGCACCGGCGACGATGCCGATTTTGTTGTTGGCGAGGAAAAGGGGCTCTGGAGCGATAACTTCGCGCGCGAGAGCGATCAGCTGCTTTTGCAATGCGACGCTGCGGTGATCGACGAGCGGAATCTCGGAGCAATGACGCTCCGCTTTCACTACAACCGCGTCGCGTTCGGCAACGAGGAGTTGCAGCTCGACACGCTCGGCACGATCACCGGCGTCGTTCGCGAGTTGCAGATCCCGCGCGAAGCGATGGGCCGCGGGGATCTCAAGTTTCTCGCGGCGATCGGCGCCTTCCTCGGATGGCGGGCGGTGCTGTTCAGTGTCTTCGCGGGGTCGCTGCTCGGCTCGATCGTTGGAATCATTACGCTGGTGATCGGGAAACGCGTCTGGTCGGCGAAGCTGCCTTTCGGGCCGTATCTCGCGGCCGGTGCGCTCGTC
>DATHXZ010000621.1:0-5006 GCA_035459405.1 Chthoniobacterales bacterium | reverse complement strand
GTCCGGCAGAACATGCGGCACCGGGTGCTCGTGCCGACAATGGGCGCGTTGCATCACGGGCACCTCCAGCTGATCCGCATCGCACGCGATGCTGCGGGTCCTGAGGGACACGTCAGCGTCAGCATCTTCGTCAACCCGCTGCAGTTCGAACCTGGCGCGGACTACGACCGGTACCCGCGGCCTTCCGCGGTCGATGAGGAGGCGTGCCGCCAAGCGGGTGTCAATCTGCTGTTTCGACCTGCGCCCATCGACATCTACTACGCGGATCGATCGGTCGCGGTGGAGGAAAGCGTGCTGTCAGAAACTCTCTGCGGCCGGTCGCGACCGGGACATTTCCGGGGTGTCTGCACGGTGGTGACGAAACTGTTCCACTTGCTCGCTCCGCATGCGGCGGTGTTTGGTGAAAAGGATTTCCAACAGCTCGCAATCATTCGACGAATGGTCCGCGATCTGAACTTTCCGGTCGAGATCATCGGTGCGCCGACGGTTCGCGAGCCAGACGGGCTGGCCTCCAGTTCGCGAAACCAGTACCTGACACCGGTCGAGCGCGACCAGGCGACGGTGCTCCGGGCGGCGTTGGTGGAAGCCGTTGAACTCGCCTGCGCCGGGGAGACGTCTGCGAGGCGGATTGTCGATGCCGTGCGCGAACAAATTCTGTCGGCGCCGCTTGCGCGAGTCGAATACGTCGAGCTCGTCGACGCCGAGACGCTGCAGCCGCAAGAGGAAGCGATTGCGAACTCGGTCGTCGCGGTCGCGGTCTTCTTCGGCAAAACGCGATTGATCGATAACATTCGTCTGCGATGAAGGAGTTCGATTTCGTCGTGATCGGCAGCGGGATCGCGGGTCTGAGTTTTGCGCTGAAAGCGGCGAAGCACGGGTCGGTTGCGGTGATCACCAAACGAAAAGGCGCGGACTCCAACACGGCGTGGGCGCAAGGCGGCGTCGCGTGTGTGACAAGCGGCGAAGACTCATTCGATCTGCATATCAAGGACACACTCGAAGCAGGCGCCGGTCTCTGCGACGAACGTGTGGCGCGGACGATCGTGACGGAAGGTCCGGCGCGGATTCGCGAGCTGGTCGAGCTTGGGTTGCAATTTGACCAGCGCGAAGTCTCCGGGCAGCGCGAGCCCGATCTTGGGCGGGAAGGCGGGCATTCCAAGCGACGCGTGCTCCACGTGCAGGATGTTACCGGCTCGGAAATCGAGAAGACGCTGCTGCGGCAGCTGGAAGGCGCGCCCCGTGTGCAGTTGCTCGAGAACCATATGGCCGTCGACCTGATCACGGCGGGCAAGCTCGGCTTCGCAACCGAGGATCGTTGCCTCGGGGTCTATGTTCTCGACGAGAAGAGCTCGGAGGTGGAGACGATCCGCACCGATCGGCTGGTGCTCGCGACCGGCGGGTGCGGAAAGGTCTACCTCTATACGACCAACCCGGACGTCGCGACCGGCGATGGCGTGGCAATCGCGTGGCGCGCCGGCGCGACGATCGCGAACATGGAGTTCGTGCAGTTTCATCCGACGTGCCTCTTTCACGCGGAGGCGAAGTCGTTTCTCATCTCCGAAGCGGTGCGCGGCGAGGGCGGAGTGCTTCGAAACCAGCGCGGCGAAAACTTCATGGCGCAACATCACCCGCAGGGCTCGCTCGCGCCGCGCGACATCGTTGCTCGCGCGATCGATGCTGAGATGAAGCGGTCGGGCGCGAAGTGCGTTTACCTCGATATCACGCACCAATCGCCGGAGTTTCTGCGCGAACGCTTCCCGCACATTTACGAGACCTGTCTGCGCTTCGGCATCGACATGGCGAAGCAGCCGATCCCCGTCGTACCGGCTGCGCATTACCAGTGCGGCGGAATCAAGACCGACGTGAACGGTGCGACGACCTTGCCCGGTTTGTATGCGATCGGGGAGGTGGCCTCAACCGGGCTGCACGGTGCGAACCGGCTGGCGAGCAATTCACTTTTGGAAGGCCTGGTCGTGGCTCACCGCGCGTGCGAGGCGCTCGTGCACGAGCAGCCAGCGCATCCCGCCCGGCAGATCACGCTGCCGGAGTGGCAGCCGGGCAACGTGCAGGATGTCGATGAGCTCGTCGTCATCTACCACAACTGGGACGAAATCCGCCGTCTCATGTGGGATTACGTGGGGATCGTCCGAACCGAAAAGCGGCTCCAGCGAGCCAGTGCGCGACTCCGCAACCTGCAGCGGGAGATCCGCGAGTTTTACTGGAACTTCAGAATCACCGTCGACCTGCTTGAGCTCCGCAACCTCGCTACCGTCGCCGCGCTCATCGTCGATTCGGCTCTCAGCCGGAAGGAAAGTCGCGGCCTCCACTACACGCTCGACTACCCGGAACCGGACGACCGGCATTTTAAGCGTGACACGGTGTTGAGCCGGATGTGAAGCTGGAATGGTCCGTGCTTTACAGCTGGCATAGCAGTGTCGGGAGCGGCCTGAAGGGGCGGCGAAACGGCTTGTGCGGAAAATATTTTTCGATAAAAAGGCGCCGGTATTTCGCTCAATGAGAACAGCTTTCGCAATTTCCCTGCTACTGGCCGGGAGCGTCGTTGCCGCGAGCGGGCAGTCGATGTCGCCTTACGAAAGTGCCGCGGACTTCGCGAAATACGCGATGAAGCTCCGCGAGCAGGCGATGCTCAAAGTCGAGCCGCAGGTCTTCGTGCCGACGACTTCCCGCACCAGCACGACACGCTACCCGTGGAAGACGAACATCATCACCACGGTGTTCTGGGTCGGCGAGCAGCCGACCGAAAACAACCCGGTGCCGAACACAAAGAGCTCGTGGGACGCAAACTGGGTCGGCAACTACGGCGGCTACGATAACCCGGAGCCGTCGGCGCGTCGCAACTACATCCCGGTCAACTTCACTCCCCGGCAGAACCCATTCTACGTCGCGCTGCCGTACAACGACGTCACGCGGGGTCGGTTCAAGCCGGAAGCGCCGCTCGTCATCCCTTGGTTCAAGCAGGCGTTCGTCGCGCAGGGGCAATCGGTCTGCCGCGGTCGCTGGCTCGCTATTCGCAAGGGAAACCGCGTCTGCTACGCGCAGTGGGAAGACTGCGGGCCGTTCCGCACTGATCACTTTCAATACGTCTTCCAAAACGAGCGTCCGAAGCCGAACCTGAACAAAGGCGCCGGGCTCGACGTTTCGCCGGCTGTGCGCGACTACCTCGGCCTGCAGTCGACCGACGTGACCGATTGGCAGTTTGTCGAAGTGCGCGACGTTCCGGCGGGGCCGTGGCGGAACTTCGGCGACAATAACCACTTCGTCATCGCCAAGCGCCAGACCGAGCAGCGCCTCGTCCAGGAACCTGCCGGGAAAAAGAAGTAGCCGAGCGCTACCTGGATTCGACGAGCCGGTTCTTCAGACCGGCAAACGTCTGCTGTAGTTCGTCGACGCAGTTGAGCAGAGGCTCGTAACGTTTGCGTTCAGCGGAGCAAAACGCGGCCAGCGGCTGAAAAGCCGCTTCCACTTCTTTGTAAAAGAGGTCGATCGCGTGCTCCATCTGCTTCTCGATCGTCCGCGCTAGCGCGCGTGTTTTGGAGATCATCTCGTCTTCGTAGGCGCTGATGATTTTGCGCCGCCGGCCGACCGCGAACACGGTGCCAACGACCACCGCAGAGGTCGCGATGATGCCCGTCACATCGACGACGGACGCGTGCACCATCGCGGATAGAATTGTCGCCAATGTGCCTGCAGCGGCTACTCCAGCAGGCAAGCGGAGCCACGCGGCGCTCTCGCGGAACATGCGTGCGAGCTCGGCCTCAATGCCTTTGCCTGCGATCCGCTCGACAAGCGTGAGCTGGACCGACTGCAGCAGCTCTCGGCGCTGCCGCGCAAAGTCAGGCACCGTTTTCCCAACGCGACTCTTCCCCTCGGACGCAAACTGCGCCTCGATCATGTCCTGCAACTGCGGCCACAAACCGCGAAGGTCGGTTTCCAGCAGCTGCACTGCGTTTTCCACCTGCGGCTGCACCGTCTGACGAAGCTTGGTTTCGATCTCGTCCTGGAATTCGTGCTGCCACTGATCGCGATTGAAGACGAGCTGCCACGTCTTCCAAATCGAGAGCTTTTGCTTCAGCAGCTCTGTGCCTTGCTCGGTGCACTCGCGGCAGGCCTGCTCGACGCCGCGCAAAAAGCCCGCCACCTGTCGCAGCGTCTGCTCTTTGCGCGAATGCAGGAAGGCGGTCAGTCGGGCGAGGTTCTGCTCGTCACGCAGGATCACGTCGAAGCTGCCGCGCACTTCGTCTGCGATATCGCCGACGATGAGCCCTGCAGTCTGGCCGGTCGACCGGAGCTTGAGCATCCTCGCGCCGGCTTCGACGACCATGCGGTTGATTTGCTCTTCAAGCGGGCCGAACTGGCTCTCGTTCCAGAGACGCTCCTTATCGACACCGGTCGTGCGGGCGAGGAGCGCTTTACGCGCAGATACCGCAAATGTCGGCGGTTTGAACCCCAGCTTCTGCATCGCCGTGTCTTCGAGATGGCGCCGGATAATCTCGATCTCTGCCTCATCGCGGAGGTCAGCCTGTTGCAGCACGAAGACGATGTTCTTGAGCCATTTCTTCTGCACGAAATCCAGCAACGCCCATGCGGATTGAGTCCATGGATTCGTGACCGAGAAGACGAAGAGCACGAGATCCGCGCGTGGGATGAACCCTTCGGTAATCGTCTGGTGCTGCGGCACGATGGTGTTCGTCCCCGGTGTATCGACAACGTTGAAGTCGCGCAGGAACGCGATCGGCTGGTGGCGCTCGGTCAGCTGCGGGGAGACCTCGACGGTCGCCTCCCGATCGGCGTAGCGGAAGATGTAAACCTTGTCTGTCGCCGGCAGCACATCGACTTTCGCGAACTCCTGCCCGAAGAGCGCGTTGAGGAGCGACGATTTGCCCGCCTTTACTTCGCCGACCACGACAAACAGGAGGGGCTCGCGAATGTCCTTCAGCAAGCCTTGCAGGGTGTCGAGGCTCGCGGGATCGCGCCGCATTTCGGAG
>DATHXZ010000620.1:0-1546 GCA_035459405.1 Chthoniobacterales bacterium | reverse complement strand
CTCGGTCGCGTCGACAAGACCCTCCCGATCATCCAGCCGAACACGATGGAGGCGATCATCGCCAACTCGTTAGGCCAGCAGCGCCTGACCATGAGCTTGCTCGGCGGCTTCGCGGTCATCGCGCTCGTGCTTGCGGTGGTCGGCATCTACGGCGCGGTCGCCTACACGGTTGAGCAGCGCACCGGCGAAATCGGTGTGCGCATGGCGCTCGGTGCACAAGCTGCCGACGTGCTGCGCATGGTGCTTCGGCAGGGAATGACTCCGGTGATCATCGGCTTGGCGATTGGACTCGCAGCGACGTTTGCCGTCGGGCGGCTGCTGGCGACACAGCTGTACGAGATCTCGCCGTATAACCCAATCCTGCTCAGCCTCACCGCGGCCACTCTGACGATCGTGGCGATCGTGGCGTGCCTGATCCCGGCGCGGCGCGCGACGCTCGTAAATCCGATTCAAGCGCTACGCGCCGATTGAAGACGACCGTGAACAACGCGCGTCAGCGGGCATTCCGGGGAGCGCACGCTGCCAGCGTGCAGTTGTCGGCTGCCAGCCGACAAAACGATGGTGGACGCGTGCTCGCTAATCCTCGCGCAGCTTTTCGGCAGGCTGCCGAAAAGAACAGGCTGGCAGCCTGTGCTCCCCAACCAACGCAACACAACGCCTAATCTCATGAACGACTTCCGCTTTGCTTTTCGCCAGCTGATCAAGGCGCTCGGCTTCAACATTGCCGCGGTCGTCGTGCTGGCGCTTGGCATCGGCGCGAACAGCGCCGTCTTCAGCCTTGTGCAAACGTTGCTCTTCCGCTCGCCCGGTTACGCAAACCCGTCGGAGATTTTGCAGCTGTTTTCGCAGGACAAGAAAAACCCCACCGCCTTCCGCTCCTTCTCGTATCCGACGTATCAAGACATCCGCCAGCAGAACACCGTCTTCACTGACGTGATGGCGTATACGCTCGCCATGATCGGCATCGGCGAGAAGAGCGACACCCGTCGCGTTTACGCGAGCGTCGTCAGCTCGAATTACTTCTCCGTCATGGGAGTCGCGCCTGTTCGTGGTCGTGCCTTCCTGCCGGAGGAAGAGACACCGGGCCGGGATGCGCCGGTCGCGATTGTCAGTCACGGATACTGGAAACGGCACGGCGGCCAGCCATCACTGCTTGGGTCGGACATGATCATCAACGGCCAACGTTTCTCCGTGATCGGAATCATGCCGGAAGGATTCACCGGCACGATGCACATCTTCGGATCCGAAGTCTGGCTGCCGCTCAGCGCGCATGATCTGGTGGCGAATCAGTTCCACACGGAAGGCAGCAACTCGTTAGGCGATCGCGCCGGCAAGCACCTGATGCTGGTGGGCCGCCTGAAACCAGGCGTGACACCGGCGGCGGCGACACCGGCGCTCACCCAGCTCGCGGCCAACCTCGAACAGGCGTTCCCGGTCGAGCAAAAGGACCAGACGTTTATCGCCGGTCCACTGCCGCGATTCGATACCAGCGCCCGCCCATCTGATGACGATGCGGCCTTGGCGGCGTTCGGCACGTTACTCATCG
>DATHXZ010000619.1:0-1698 GCA_035459405.1 Chthoniobacterales bacterium | reverse complement strand
CCGGTAAATGCGCTGCACCGCCAGCCCCTGCGATGATCACTCGCACCCCCCGCCCTGCCGCGTCGCGTGCGAAGTCTGCCATCAACTCCGGCGTGCGATGCGCGGAAACGATCCGGTGTTCACTCGCGACTCCAAGCTGCTCCAGCGTTTCGACCGCATGGCGCATCGTCTCCCAATCCGACTCGCTGCCCATGATCACCGCTACGAGGGGAGAGTTCGCTTCCGGCATCGCAGCGCTCATGATGTCCGGGGCGGACAGGCATTGCAACTCTGCGTCGCTCCCGCACCTTGCCGCGTGGCTGAACACGGGGCGGCGATTGTCTTGATCGGTTTCATGGGCACGGGGAAGTCGTCCGTCGGGCGTGTTCTCGCAGAGCAGACCGGCTTCGGGCGTTACGACACCGACGAGCTCATCGCGGGGAGCGCCGGAATGTCCATCACCGATCTGTTCGATCGTCACGGCGAGGAAGAATTCCGCAGGCGGGAAACCGAGGTTCTCCGCCAGCTGCCGCCGGGCGAAGCGGTGATCGTGACGGGCGGCGGCATCGTCCTGCGACCCGAGAATGTCGCGATGCTGCACGCGCTCGGCACTGTCGTGAACCTGACGGCCGATCTCAAGACGCTGTTCGAGCGCGTCTCACACCGCAGCACAAGGCCGTTGTTGCGGACGGATGATCCGCGGCGGACACTTGCGGAGTTATTGCAGGCGCGTGAGCCGCTTTATCGCGCAGCTGCCGACTTCGAAGTAGACACTTCGGCGCTGACGCATGACGAAGTCGCGACCGCAATCCTCACGCGTATTGAGTTGCACCGCTAAAATGCCAGCTACGTTCGCTCCAGAACTTGCGACTGCTCACGCGCGACCCTCGACACGCCAGCCTGCACCGGCAGAGCTGAAGGCCGAGTTGGTCGTTCGTGCAAAAGCAGTCGGCTTTGACTCGTGCCGCATCGCACGCGCAGACGCGCCGCGGCATGGGCGCGAGTTCAGCGATTGGCTGCACGCCGGGTCAGCCGGAGAGATGGGATGGCTGCAGCGCGGCGAGGGGAAGCGTCGGGATCCATCGCTGGTGTTGCCGGGCGCGCGCTCGGTCATCGTGCTTGCGTTGAATTACTGGCAGGGCGCCGAGGAAAGCGGAAACCGGAAGCGTGAGATCGGAAAGCGCGGCCGCATCGCGCGCTACGCGTGGGGTGACGATTACCACGATGTCATTCTCGACAAGCTGCGGAAGCTCGACGCCTTCCTCCGCGAGTTCGACGGGCTGCAGAAATGCTACGTCGACACTGGTCCCATTCTCGAGCGTGACTTCGCCGCCGAAGCCGGTGTGGGCTGGCACGGCAAGAGCACGATGCTCGTCGACCCGCAGCTGGGGACATGGTTCTTCCTCGGTGAAATTCTAACGACACTCGATCTGCCGCCCAACGCATCGCAGCCTGGTCGCTGTGGAAGTTGCACTCGGTGCATCACTGCGTGTCCTACGCAGGCGATCACGCAGGCGCACCAGCTCGATGCGCGCCGATGCATCTCTTACCTCACGATCGAGCTGAAAGGCGCCATCCCCCTCGAGCTTCGTCCTTTGATCGGCGACCGCATCTACGGCTGCGACACTTGCCTCGATGTCTGCCCATGGAACCGCTTCGCGGCGGAATCGCGCGAGGTTGCCTTCGCCGCCCGTCCCGCGACAGCGGCGATGCAGCTTC
>DATHXZ010000618.1:0-3918 GCA_035459405.1 Chthoniobacterales bacterium | reverse complement strand
CCTGGACGCGACCGCCCCGGGTGACAACGTCTTCAGCGACGACGAACCGCTCGTTAGGCTTGATCTCGAAGCCGCGGCGCAAGACCAGCCCGCCAGCGTCTTTCTCGGCGAAGATGTGACGCTTGCCGAGCGCGCGGCCGACTTCCTGCCCGACGACGATCCCGCCGAGCGCGGGAGAGATGACCGCGTCGCATTCAACGCTGCGCAACTTCGCGGCGAGCCGGCCGCAGACGTCAGCAGCGATGTCCGTGTACTGCAGCAGCAGGGCGCACTGGAAGAACTGCCGGCTGTGCAACCCCGACCGGAGCACGAAATGCCCTTCGAGCAGCGCGCCGGTCCTGCGGAAGAGCGCCAGAAGATCGTCATTCACGGCGCTCTTCATCGGCAAAGCATGCTTCTCACGTGCAACGGTAGGGACGCCGCGCTGCGGTGTCCGAGGCGCATTGCACTCGAGAAGGACGTTCCATCATGGGAGGCATGGCAGCGCACGTAGGACATCGCAGCGCGATGTCCCTACCAAGTTCTACTCGCCGACGTCTACCGTAAGCTGCCCGCCGGCGGGCGTTTGATCCGAGACGGCGATGCACTCGATCTCGACCCGCGCGGCTTTCGGTAACGCCGAGACTTGCACCGTCGAGCGTGCCGGCGGCAAATCGCTGAAGTAGGTAGCGTAAATTTCGTTCACCGCCTGAAAATCGGCCATGTCCGTGAGGAAGATCGTCGTCTTCGCGATGTGTTTGAACGTGAGATTCTCCGCCTTCAGCACGGCGGTGAGGTTATCGAGCACGCGGCGCGTTTGCTCGCCGATGTCCTCCGAGACAATCTGGCCCGTATTTGGGTCCAGCGGGATCTGGCCGGCGGTAAAAACTAACTGGCCAACGCGAACGGCCTGCGAATACGGCCCGACTGCTGCTGGAGCTTCTGTCGTGGAGACGATCTTCTTCATCCGGCGAGTGAGGCGCGCCGAGGCCTCCCGTTCAAGTGCTAAATTGCTAGTGACCGATTTCGGTCAATATTAGCGGCTCCATGGTTGGCTGGGTTTTAAAGAAAATATTGGGGTCGAAAAACCAGCGCGAGGTCAAGCGCATGGCGCCGACGGTTCGTCGTATCAACGAGCTGGACGAGCAATTCAAAGCGCTATCCGACGACGAACTGCGCGCGAAGACCGCTCAGTGGAAAACAGACCTCTCGCAGATGGCCGACATCGGCGAGCAGTGGCAGTACCTCGATAAGATCCTGCCGGAGGCGTTCGCCGCGGTGAAGAACGCCGCGCGTCGCCTCACCGAGCGCGAGCACTCGTTCAGCGTCTGCGACCAGCCGATGACGTGGAACATGGTGCACTTCGATGTGCAGCTGATCGGCGGGATGGTGCTGCATCGCGGCCGCATCTCCGAAATGGCGACCGGCGAAGGCAAGACGCTCGTTGCGACGCTCCCGCTCTATCTCAACGCGCTGACCGGCAAAGGCGCGCACCTCGTGACGGTGAACGACTACCTCGCGCGGCGCGATGCGGAGTGGATGGGGCAGGTCTACACATTTCTCGGGCTCACGGTCGGCTGCATCCAGCACGACCAGCCGCCGGATATTCGCCGCGAGCAATACGCCTGCGACATCACCTACGGCACAAACAGCGAGTTCGGCTTCGATTACCTGCGCGACAACGGCATGGCCACCACGCGCGAGCAGCAGGTGCAGCGCGGCTACAATTTCGCGATCGTCGACGAGGTCGACTCGATCCTGATCGACGAAGCCCGCACACCGCTGATCATCAGCGGCCCCGCGACGATCTCGACGCACCAGTACGACAAGTGGAAGCCGCTCGTCGAACAGCTCGTGCGCAAGCAAAACATGCTCTGCAACCGCGTCGCGAGCGAGGCGAAGGAAGCCTTCGAGAAAGGCGACACCGAAGCCGGCGGTCTGCTGATGTTCAAGGTCAAGCTCGGCCAGCCGCGCAACAAGCAGCTGCTGCGCATGATGGAAGACCCGGAGAGGCGCAAGGCCATGGACAAAGCCGAGCTCTCCTTCTACCAGGACGCGCGGAAGGAAGAGCTCTTCGCGCTCAAGGAAGAACTCTTTTTCAACATCGACGAGAAGTCGCACGAGGCCGATCTCTCGGAGCAGGGCCGCTCGTTCCTGAATCCTGACGAGCCGGATGCGTTCGTGCTGCCTGACTTGATCAGCGAGTTCACAGACATCGATCTGAACCGCACGATTGCCGACGAAGAGAAGGACCGGCTGAAGACGGAGCGGCAGCAGCATTGCGATGCGCAGGCCGAGCGCATCCACAACATCTCACAGCTCGTTCGCGCCTACTGCCTGTTCGAGAAGGACGTGCAGTACGTCGTGGAGGAGAACAAGGTCGTCATCGTCGACGAAAACACCGGCCGTAAAATGCCGGGGCGACGCTGGAGCGACGGCTTGCACCAGGCTGTCGAAGCCAAGGAAGGCGTGCAGATCGATCGCGAGACGCAGACGCTCGCCACGATCACGATTCAGAATTACTTCCGGCTTTATCACAAGCTCGCCGGCATGACCGGAACCGCGGAAACTGAAGCCGCGGAGTTCCACGACATTTACAAGCTCGACGTCAATGCCATCCCGACGAATCGCCCGGTCGCGCGCAAAGATGCCAACGACCGGATCTACAAAACGCGACGGGAGAAATACAACGCCGTCATCGCCGAGATCAAAGATTGCCATGGCCGGCAACAGCCGGTGCTCGTCGGGACCGTCAGCGTCGAATCGTCCGAGTTGCTCAGCCGCATGCTGAAGCGCGAGAAGATTCCGCACAACGTGCTGAACGCGAAATATCACCGGCAGGAAGCCGAAATCGTGCAGCGCGCCGGCCAGGCCGGCACGGTGACGATCGCGACGAACATGGCGGGCCGCGGCACCGACATTAAGCTCGGCGCCGGCGTCGCCGACACGGGCGGCCTCTTCGTCATCGGCACGGAGCGTCACGAGTCGCGCCGCATCGATCGACAGCTGCGTGGACGTTGCGCGCGCCAGGGTGATCCCGGCGGCTCACGCTTCTACGTCAGCTTCGAGGACGACCTGATGCGCAACTTCGGCGCGGCCGATCGCATGACGAAGATCATGGAGCGCTTCGGCCTCGAGGAAGGCCAGGAGCTCGAACACCCGTGGCTCAACAAGTCCGTCGAGACCGCGCAAAAACGCGTGGAGCAGCGCAATTATCTGGCGCGCAAACGCACGCTGGATTTTGACGACGTCATGAATAATCAGCGCGAGGTCGTTTACACCTGGCGTAACGAGACGATCGACACCGACGATCCGCGCAAGATGATCTACGAGGTCGTCGATGAGGCGGTGCCGCCGAAGGTGCGCGAGCTCATCGGAACCGAAAGCGAGCCGAACTACACCGCGCTCATCAACTGGGTCAACGTCACCTTCCCGCTTGGCCTCACGCCGGAGCGCGCGCAGTTCGAGACGCGCAGCACTGATGAAAACGCGCAGTTCCTGATCGAGCGGATCAAGGACACGTACGAGCGCAAGTCGCACCACGAAGAGCCGACGGCGGTAAAAGGGCTCGAGCGTTACATCATCCTGAACGCGATCGACCGCCTGTGGCAGGAACACCTCTACGCGATGGACGCGCTGCGCGAAGGCGTTTACCTCCGCGGCTACGCGCAAAAGGATCCGCTGATCGAGTACAAGACTGAAGCGTACGACATGTTCGTCGAGTTGATGGCGAACATTAAATACGAGGTGCTGCACAATCTCTTCCGCAGCACGTCGAACTTGCAGGCCTTCGAGAACTTCCTTGCGACCTTGCCGCAATTTATGATGCGCGAGCATGCTCCAACTGCGCCAACCGCCAACGGCCCGCTGCCGGGCCCAGCGCTCGGAGGACGCACCCAAACGACGAACGGTCGCTCTGCGGCGACTGCCGTAGCCGAG
>DATHXZ010000617.1:0-11745 GCA_035459405.1 Chthoniobacterales bacterium | reverse complement strand
GCGCCCATGAAACCGACACGTGGAAGCCGGTGGCTGCTGTGCTGCTGCCGATGGTCGTGTGCTGCGGGGGATTCATGATCATCGGAATCTTCGTCGGCGCGTTAGGCAGTAACTGGAACTAACGAGCACGACGGCCGCTGATGCGCGTGTATTGGCGGCGGCTGCGACCCGGCGAACTCGATCACGAGCTGCTGTGGCTCGCTGTGAGCGTGACAAGCGCCGCGCTGGGCTCGGCGTGGTTCGCAATGGGTCTGCCGTGGCCGCGCTGCAACTTCCGCGCGCTATTTGGGATTCCGTGCTTCACTTGCGGCGCCACGCGCGCGGCGGTCGCGCTGCTAGGTGGCGATCTCGTTCACGCGTGGACGTGGAACCCGCTCGCGACGGTCACGATGCTCGCGATCGTGCTCTTCGACATCTATGCGTTCGCTGTGTTGCTGCTGCGGGCGCCGCGGCTGCGGTTCGCTCTTAGCGGCGCGAAGTGGCTGCTGGTCGCGTTGGTTGTTACCGCTGCGGGGCTGAACTGGGCCTATTTGCTGACCACGCACGAGTAGAGCCAGGTCTACTCGACCGCTATTCGCCCGACGTCGTCCTCGGGCGCGCCGCGATGCTGCGCAATGAACTCGCTCGGGTTGATCCAGCCGCGCGTGTCCTCGCGATAGCCTGGTCCGACGAATGGTGTGATGAATTCGCGCATCTCGAAATGCAGGTGCGCTAGATACCGTCCTCCGGCGCTGCCGACCGTCGCGATCTGTTCGCCGCGGCGGACGTTTTGTGGCGGCGCGACGAGCATCTCGTCCACATGCGCGTAGTAGGACTGCACGTATTTGCGGGCGCCGTTCTCTCCGTACGCGTGGATGACGATGATGACGTTGCCCCAGCCGGGGCCGCCCTCCTCGGCCAGGATCACGCGGCCGTCCGCGACTGCATAAACCGGATCGCCGAAGTCGCTGTTTTCGCCGCCAATGCCATTCAGGTCGTCACCAAGGTGGCGGTTTTCGGTGAATGGCTGCGCATTGTAGGCGAGCGCGCCATGCTCGCTGCCCATGGGAAAATCGAAGCGATCGGCGAGTGGCAACGATGCAAGCTCAAGCGGCGGCAGGAGGTCGAACGCTGGGTTGCGCTTCGCACGCTCGCGGAGCAATTCCGGACCGAGCCGGAAGTACAGGCCCGCGGCGAGCGCGAGCAGAAAGACGACCAGCAATCCGAGGATCGCGGCGACGGTTGATCCGCCCTTGCTCGTCTGGAGCTTCATCTCTACGGTCGCGCGATGCGGACCCTGGTGACTGGTGGAGCGGGATTCATCGGTTCGCACCTGGTCGAGAAGCTACTCGCTGCCGGGCACGAAGTCTCGGTTGTCGACGACTTCAACGATTTCTACGATCCAGCGATCAAGCGAGCGAACATCGCCGGCGTGGCCGATCACGTCCGCGTGCACGAGCTCGATCTGCGCGACAGCCGCGCGGTGAAGGAGCTGGTTCATCGAGAGAAGTTCGAGGTCGTCGCGCACCTGGCGGCTCGCGCCGGCGTACGGCCGTCGATCGGCAACCCGCAACTGTATTACGATACGAACGTTAACGGTACACTGCACCTGCTCGAGGCAGCGCGCGCAAGCGGCATCGAGCGTTTCATCTTCGCGTCGAGCTCGTCGGTTTACGGCATCTCGAAGACGGTGCCGTTCTCTGAGGACTTACACCTGACGCAGACGATCAGCCCTTATGCTGCGACGAAGATCGCCGGCGAGTTCCTTTGTTCGACCTACTCGCATCTTTATCAGATGCGGGTGGTCGCGCTCCGCTTCTTTACCGTCTACGGAGCACGGCAGCGGCCTGATCTCGCGATCCACCAGTTCACGCGCCGGATCCACGAGGGGCAGCCGATCGACCAGTTCGGCGACGGCACAACGCGCCGCGATTACACCTATGTCGACGACATCATCCAGGGTGTGATGGCGGCGCTCCGCTACGAGGGTCCGCTCTTCGACATCTTCAATCTTGGCGAAAGCGAGACGATCGAGCTGCGCGAAATGATTGCCGAGATCGAGCGTGCGTTGGGGCGTAAGGCGAAGATCAACCTGCTATCCGAGCAGCCCGGCGATGTGCCGATTACCTGCGCAGACGTGTCGAAAGCGCGCAAACTGCTCGGCTACAACCCGACGACGCCGCTGCGCGACGGGCTGCCGAAGTTTGTCGACTGGTTCCTCTCGACGAGAAAGTTGTAGGCCGAGCGCTTCGCTTGGCCATGGGCAGGCGGAGCGCCCGCCCTACAACCCGCAGCCGGAGCCGTCGCGGCAGCGTCTGGCAACGCGAAGCGGCCGCCCTCCAACGCCTCCAGCGCAACGCTGTTGCCAAGGCTGCTCACCCCCTCCATACTTATTCACAGATGTCGGGAGTGTTCTTCGAATATCCGGGCGTCCGCTTTTCACGACGGTCTCTGCTCCTTGAGCTAACGATGCGGGTTTTCGCATGCGTTCGTCGGCTGACTCACGCGGCTCGCCAATTGTTTCGGATGCGTTCCCGGCCAAATGCGGCGGAGTTTCCAGCAGCCACGCAGATTGCTGACAAGCGACCTGGATGGACCCCAAGGGGATTGCGTGCTGCGGACCGTGCATCGCTCGATGCGCTCCGCCCGAACTACAATTCGGTAAACATTGAGGATCAATATGACATCTCATGGAAACGGGAGAGGCCCGCGGCGTCCGCGTGGCGGTGGCTCCCGCAGAAGGGGCGGCGACGATCGCCGCAGCCGGCAAAGCACCCCCGCAAAAGCGCCGGCGAAGAAATCGTTTTTCGAGACGATCACAGACACAATCAAGGGACTCTTCGGCGGGAACGGAAACCCGCCGATCGCGCGGCCGCCGGTCGCTCGTACGGAAACGCCGCGCAATGTCTCGCGGTCGGAGCAGCCGCAGCGGCAGGAACGCCAGGAGCGCACACAGCGCAAACCTGAGTCAGTCGAAGTAACCACGCCGCGTCTTTACGTCGGCAACCTGTCGTTCGAAGCCACGGAGAGCGATCTCTTCGAGCTCTTCAACGGCGTTGGGAAAGTGCAGAACGCGGAAGTCGTGACCTACAAGCACAACCAGCGCTCGAAAGGGTTCGCCTTCGTGCAGATGCTGACGGTGGAAGAAGCGCAGCGCGCGGTAACGGAGTTGCACGACAAGGACTTCCTCGGCCGCAAACTCGTGGTGAGCGGCGCGAAGTCGACCGAGCACGCGGAAAGCTAAGGTATTTGTCCCTCAGAAACGGGAGACACGGCGGCGGATGCTGCTGGTCTCCCGTTTCGTTTTTAAAGCGGGCGTGCGCAAGCGGTTATAGGGCGACCGCTTCGGTTGCCCAGTGTACTCAGGGCAGGCGGAGCGCCCGCCCTACAATTCGATGAGCCGCGTCTTTTACATCGTAGGGCCGACCGCGACTGGGAAATCTGAGATCGCTGTCGAGGTGGCGCTTGCGTGCGGCGGCGAGATCGTCGGTGCGGATGCGTTCCAGATGTATGAAGGCCTGGAGCTACTAACCGCCAAGCCGGATCGCGAGTTGCAGCAGCGCGTTCGGCATCACCTGGTCGGCACGGTTTCGCCTGGCGAAGAGTTGAACGCTGAGCGTTTCCGATCAGCAGCGCTCGGCGCGATTGCGGACATCCACTCCCTAGGTAAGCCGGTCTTCGTCGTGGGCGGCAGCGGCCTCTACGTGAAAGCGCTGACGCATGGGCTCTCGCGACTACCTGCCGCAGACGCGAACCTGCGAGCCGAGCTCGAAGGGTGCACAACACCCGAGCTCTTCACGAGGCTCGAGCAACTCGACGCGGCGACAGCGGCGTCGATCGACGGCAATAATCGCCGCCGCATCGTGCGCGCGCTTGAGATTTGCCTCGGCACCGGTCGCCCAGCATCCGAGCTCCGGGACCAACAGCCCCCCGCAAACGCCCCCGCAGGTGTCTGCCTTTTGCGCGACCGCGCCGAGCTTTACGAGCGTATCAACTCTCGAGTGGAGGCGATGTTCGCGAACGGCGTAGTCGACGAGGTGCGAAACCTCGGTGACATCGGACCGACCGCCGCGCAGACGCTCGGTTTGCAGCAGATCTGCGAGCTGCTCGCCGGTAACATCTCCGAAGCCGAATGCATCGCATCGATCCAGCAGGCGACGCGGCGCTACGCCAAACGGCAATTGACCTGGTTTGCGCGTCAAACTAGTTTCGAGCCGCTGAATCTCTCGCGCATAAGTTTCGGAGAAGCCGTCGAATGCATCTCACGACGGGCACGTCTCTCCTTCGCCGATAGAGAATGATCGAAGTTCAGAAGAAGAAGAGACAGGAGCGCGCCGTCCTTGTCGGGCTGGAGAAGGAGGGCACCAACAAGTGGGACCTTCGCGACTCGCTCGATGAGCTACGCGAACTAGTCAGCTCGGCCGGCGCCGAAGTTGTGGAGACGGTCACCCAAAAACTCGGGAAGCCGACTGCGCCGTATTACATCGGCAAAGGTAAAGCGCAGCTGATCAAGGATTCGTTCCAGACGCAGCAGGTCACGTCGGTGATCTTCGACAACGAGCTCTCGCCAGCGCAGGGCCGAAATCTCGAGCACCTCTTCAAACGCAAGGTGCTCGACCGCACGCAGCTCATCCTCGACATCTTCGCGCAGCGTGCGCGCAGCCGTGAAGGACGGCTCCAGATCGAGCTCGCGCAGTTGCAATACCTGCTGCCGCGTCTCACCCGAATGTGGACGCACCTGTCGCGTCAGAGTGGTGGAATCGGAACACGTTGGCCCGGCGAAACGCAGCTCGAGGTCGATCGCCGTCGCGTGCAGGAGCGGATCGCGCGGCTCGAGCGTGAGCTGGAAGGCGTGCGCAAAGTGCGCACCGTGCAGCGCGAGGGGCGCCGGCGCCATCAATGGCCTGTCGCCGCAGTCGTCGGCTACACCAACGCCGGCAAATCGACGCTGCTCAACCTGCTGACCGGCGCGGATGTTCTCGCCGCCGATAAGCTCTTCGCCACACTCGATCCCACGACGCGCAGCTTCACCTTGCCTAACAAGCAGCGCATGCTGCTCACTGACACGGTCGGGTTCCTTCGCAACCTGCCGCACACGCTGATCGAGTCGTTCAAAGCGACGCTGGAGGAAGTGAGCGAAGCCGATCTGCTCATTCACGTGATCGATCTGAGCCATCCACGTGTCGACGAGCACATTGAAGCGGTGAATGCGGTCCTCAAGGAGCTCGACGCGTTCGGCAAGCAGACGCTGCTGGTGTTCAACAAAGTCGACGCGCTCGAGAACGCCGACGTTGTCGAAGCATACCGCAATCGTTTTCCGCGCACCGTCGCGATCTCCGCGCGAACAGGCGAAGGTGTCAGCACACTCGTCAGCGCGCTCGAAGATCTGCTCGATTCCTGGCGGATGCGGAATCGCTTTCGCGTGCCGGCGAACGAACAGGCGCTGACGGCGGAGATCCATCGGATCGGCCACGTGCTCGACGTCCGGTATGAAGGAGATGTGGCGGTGATCACGGCGCACATCCCGCCTCAGCTCGAGCCACGGCTCGCCCCTTTCGCCGAGAAGTAGGGCGCGTAAGTTCTGCGCGCGATGCCAGCCACTGTCGAGGATCGTCGCCATCACTCATTCGCCGTGCGCAAACGCGCGTGGCAGCGTCGACTGAATGAAAAGCTCGGCCTCGACAAGATGCCGGTCATTCGAAAGCTCGTCTACTCGGTGATCGGCGTCACGGTTGTGCTGATCGGGATCGTCATGATCGTGCTGCCGGGTCCCGCCTTTATTGTGATTCCGCTCGGCCTCGCCATCCTCGCGAGCGAGTACGCGTGGGCGCGGCGCATCATTCGACGCGGCAGAGTATTTGTCGGCCGCGTGCGCAAACCGAAGAGTCGGATCAAAACCCGATGACGACGAAAGAGCGGGTGGCGCAGCTCGTCGACGTGCTGCCGGATGTATACCCGGGCGCCCATTGCGAGCTGGACTTCAAGACACCACTAGAGCTGCTCGTCGCGACCATCCTTTCCGCGCAATCAACCGACAAGCGCGTCAACATCGTGACGCCGCAGCTGTTTGCGAAGTATCACAGCGCGGTTGATTACGCGAAGACGCCCCAGGAAACGCTCGAAAAGGAAATCCACTCGACCGGCTTCTTCCGCAGCAAAGCCAAGAGCATTCGTGGAATGGCCGCCGCGCTGGTCGGACGGCACGGCGGAAAGGTTCCGGCTACCATGCACACTCTTGTCGAGCTGCCGGGTGTCGGCCGGAAAACAGCAAACGTGGTGCTCGGCAATGCGTTCGGCAAAGACGAGGGAGTGGTGGTCGACACTCACGTCGCGCGTCTCTCGCAACGCTTGCGCCTAACGAAACGGACCGACGCCGAGAAGATTGAAGCCGACCTGATGAAGATCGTGCCGCGGAAGCATTGGACGATGTGGAGCCACTGGCTGATCTGGCACGGCAGGCGTCGCTGCTTCGCGCGTAAGCCCGATTGCCACCAGTGCGAAATCCTGCGTCTCTGCCCGAGCGGCAAGACGTTCATCCGCACGGGCGAAGCGCGGCCGAATCCAGTTCAGCAGGAAGTCGCGCCCTCAGCGTGACGTTTTCTCCGCCGCTTCCGCGACGTCTTCAGCCGCTTCATCCGCTTTCTTGCTGATGCGCTTGAACTCCGCCTCAAGGCTTCAGGTCCTCATCGCTCAACCGGTCGAGATTCACGAGGTGATTGCGCGCGCTGCCGATGGCGCGGATCAGCTCATCGAGCTTCAGATGCACGGCCTTGGAGTCGCGGTTCTGCGTGTTCTGGATGATGAACACCATCAGAAACGTCCCGATCGTTGTGCCGGGGTGTTGATCAGCAGCTGCCACGTATCCGAGTAGTTGTAGAAGTGCCCGGTAGCCGCCCAGATCGCGATGACCGAAATCGCGAGCACGAAAACCCACGCAGTGCCAAGCAGCGACGATGCACGACGTGCGAAAAGGCGAAACGCGTCCTGCACCTTGCAGACCAGAGTGTGCGGTGGTTTGTCGCCGACGGTCTGCCAGTTTTTACGTTTGTTTTTGATAGCGTTTTTCTTCGTAGCTGGCGAGATGATCGCGTGTCTCTGCGTAAAGCGTGATGCGTTTAGACCGCAGCCACGCCGCAGAGCTTCACCTGTTCATGCACCTGAACCTCGATGACGCGTGGGAGACAGCGCTCTTGCCGACGGTCGACGCGCGTGAGTGGGGACCGCGGCTGCGGTTCTCAGCGCCTGCCCGGCTGATCGAGCAGTTCTATGCGGAATGCCGCGAGCGGATCGAGGCGTTCACGCTTTACGGATCAGGCGACTTTCATCACCTGACTGCGTTGTGGCTGCGCAGACTTTCGGAACGAATTGTCGTCGTGTCATTCGACAACCACCCGGATTGGGACATTCGCCCGCCGCGCTGGGCCTGCGGCGGCTGGGTAAACCGCGCGCTCGAGTTGCCGCACGTCCGCGAGGTAAGCGTGTGGGGTTGCGGGAATTTCGAGTGCTGGTGGCCGCCGCAGATCTTTGGCAATCGCGCCGCTGAACGAGCTGGTAAGCTCGAGGTTCACCCGTGGGCTGATGCGCGTCCGGTCAGCAAGCAACAACGGCGCGGCGCGATTTTGCGAAGCAACTGGCGCGCGCAGTTTAAGCGCTTCGTCGACGAGCTCGGCTCGAGTGCTGTCTACGTCACGATCGATCTCGACTGCCTGCAGCCTGCGGAAGCAGTGACGAACTGGGAGAATGGCAAGTTCACGACCGAAGATGTGGCCTGGGCGCTCGGCAGATTGCGCAGTGGAACACGAGTGGTCGGCGGAGATATGTGCGGCGCGTACTCGGTTCCGCAGTACGCGCGTCGCAAACAGCGGTTTGCCGCCGAGTTCGACCACCCAAAGCAGCCTGCCGTTGATCAGGAGCACGCGCGCGAAATCAACACCGCCGCATTGCGGCGGCTGTGGCCGATCTTAACTGATCGATACGAGCACCACGCCGGCAGTAATCAGTAGCGAGCCGATTACCAGCGGCACCGTGAGCTTCTCCCGCAGCAGAAATCCGGCGGCAGCGCTGATGAAGATCACGCTGAGACCTTGGAACGGGTAGACGTAGCTGAGGTCGAAGCGCTGCAGCAGCCCGAGCGTGAGCAGGAAGTAAACGCCCATCACGATCACGCCCGCGAGCAGGAAGACAATGAACGTGCGCTGGCGGAATCCGGCGGCAATCGTCGATTGCATCGCATGTTTCAGGAGTAGCTCACCGCAAACCAGCGCGGCGACTGAAACAAGGATGAGGAGCAGAGCGATCGAAGTCACAGCTTCTCCTCCAGCCGTGCAACGGGTCGCGCCACGATCGCGAGACCGATGAGCACGAGCGCGATACCGCACCACCGCGTCGGACTGATCCGTTCGCCAAGCACAATCCAGCTGCTCAGCGGAATCATCGCATGGATCACCTGTGAGGCGGGGAAGGCGACTGACAGCGGCATGTGCTTGAGCACGTAGAGCCAGGTGATGAAGCTCACGATTACGAAAACGATCCCGATCCAGACGAGTGGCGAGCCGAGTGTCGTTAGGCCGGTCCACGACCACTGCTCGGAAATATGTGCGGTGTCCGTCGCGCCGCGCTTCATGAACAGCTCCGAGACCGTCGTGCAGGACGCGCTGATCGCGAGATGCAGCCAGGGATTGCGAAGGACGCTGTAGCGGCGGTCTATGACCGCCGTTTTCGGGTGCTCAGTCGGAACAATCGGTCCCATGACGGACGACGTTAACGGCGGTCATAGACCGCCGCTACAGGTCAGAGCTCGTGCGCGTTAGGGAAGCGTTGCAGCACGGGATCGTGGCGCGTGGGCTCGAGGAACTTCAACGCGGGGCGGAAGAGGCGATTCAGGACCGGCGAGGTGTGCATGACGTAAAGATCGAGCGGCATCAACTCACAGCCGAGATGCAGCTTCGGCTTATAATTGAGCGGGCTGCTGCAGTACCACCGTAGTCCCTGCGCCAGTGACCAGCGGATGATATCGAGGAAGGTGTGGAAGTAAAGGTGCAGGTCGAGCGCGACGCGGTAGTCGAGCCCGAGGTAGTCGTCGTAGATGGTGGCGTCGTGGACGAGGGCGACCGAGAACGCGACGATGCGACCTTCTTGCCGCCAGACGAAAAAGCGCACTTTATCCGGCATGAGGGCACCTAACGAGCGGAAATAGTCCTTCGTCAGTCGCTCGAACTTCATCGGGGAGCGTTCGTGCACCTGTAGATAGAGCGGGTATAACTCGTCAACGATCGGTGAAACATCGGTGACGACGTCGAGCGCGATCGCAGCGGCCTTCTCGACTTTTCTAAACTTCCGGCGCAGATCTTTGCGCGTCGCTTTGCCAAGCGACCTGAGATAATCGTCACAATCGCGATAACGCAGCGCCAGGCGGGTCATCGGCATGCTCGGCACGCGTGTAAAGCCGTCAGAGGAAACGTTTCGCAATGCTGTGCGGTAACGCGCGGAGAAGTCCTTGAAGACGACGAGGCCGGCTTTCGATCTCCGCGCGTACGTCCGCAATGTGGAATGCAGTGCCTTTGCGACCCATTCCTCGTGGCTGCGCTTGCATACGCCGAGATGGCCTTCGCCGGCAGCGCAGCCGACCATCAGGATCCGCATGGTCAGAAACCGCGGGAATGGGCGTCGGATCGTCTCGACTACTGAACGTACCGCAGGTACGCCTTCGACGAGGTTCTGCCGAACGAAGAAGACCGGCTGCACACCGTGCACCACGCCAGCTTCATCTTCGAGCACGAGGTAGTGGTGCTCGAACCCGCAGTCGAGGGTTTGGTCGACGATTTCGTAGAAGCGGTGGTCCTTCGCTTTGGATTCAAATGCCGCCGGCCACGCTTCGATTCGTTGCAACCCTTCGTGGTCGACGATCCGTGCGATCCCACCAGGGAATGGGATCGCGTATCCGCGTTGCGTCTGCCGAAGCGGCAGCGTTGTGTTAGCTGCGGGCGCCGTTTGTAGCACTTTGTTCCTGAGGGGCGGGAGCGGAGTTTACCTGGAGCACGCCGCTGCGAATGTGCAGGTCGCGCTGTGGGAACGGAATTTCGATCCCGGCTTCACGCAGCTTCCGTTCGATGGCGAAGTTGAGATCGCTCTTATAACGGCGTGGCCGTGCGCTCATCTCACTGCTCCAGACGACGAGCTCGAAACTGATCGAGTTGTCGCCGAATTCCGAGAGGAACACGTTCGGCGCTGGTTCGGCCAGCGTCTGCGGATGCTCGCGGCCGGCGGCGATAAGCGCCTCGCGAACTTTATCAATGTCGCTGCCGTAGGCGACCCCAACCGGGATGCGGAACCGGACACGCGGATCGCCGTAGGTCCAGTTCGTCACCGGGTCCTCGATGAACTTACTATTGGGAACGATGATCGAGATGTTGTCGTTGGTGACGATGACGGTCGCTCGCGCGCCGATTCGTCGCACCGTGCCGCCTTTGTCGCCCACCTCGACGCGGTCGCCGATCGAGATCGGACGCTCCGCGAGAATGACGAGGCCGCTGATGAAGTTGCTCGCGATGCCCTGAAGACCGACGCCGATACCGACGCCGATCGCGCCGGCGAATACTGCGAGCGCGCCGAGATTGATCCCGGTCTGCGTCAGCACGATGACGATGCCGACCACCAGGACGATGTTGCTGATGATTTGGGAGAGCGCGTACTGCAGCGAGCGGTTGAGACCGCTGTTGGCCAGGAAGCTGTTAAAGAGAAAACGCTTTGTGTGGGACGAGAGCCAGAAGACGCCCACGAGCATCACGATGAGCAGCAGGATCTGAAGGAGGCTCAGCTTTACGCCCGGAAGCGGCGCATCCCAGGGCAGGGGAATGCCGGCGGCGTTAATCGCGTTGACCGTGAAGAAAACAACCGACGCGATGCTCAGGATCATCGTCACGATGGCGATGAAATTGGTGTCGAGCTTGAACCGGCTGAGGAGCCGGCGGATCAACGCGCTTTGCGCGAAGCGCGCGAGGATCAGGCCGAGGGCGAAGAGCCCGACGAACGCAACAAACCCGAGAGTCGAGACGTAGTGCTGCCCAACGTCAAAGAGCGGCCTCTCGAGCATGCGGAAATTCATAACATCAGTGTAGCGCAGCTTCCAGCTTGCGACATGCCGAAGCAGGCAAGCTGGAAGCTTGCGCTACACAACAAAAAACACGGCCGAAGCCGTGTCTTTCGAAAGTCATGCGTCGCCAGGTCGGCGCGGCGTCGGAGCTACTGCTTCGACTGCTTGTCTTCGATGTATTTGATGACGTCGCCGACGGTCTGGAGCTTCTCGGCGTCCTCATCCGGCACTTCGACGTTGAACTCCTCTTCGAAGGCCATCACGAGCTCGACGATGTCCAGGGAATCGGCGCCGAGATCCTCGATGAAGGAGGCCTGTGGCGTGACCTGCTCGGGGTTAACACCAAGCTGTTCGACGATGATGTCCTTGACCTTCTCTTCAATCGGTTTGTCGCTCATAATTCTCCTAAACTCTCGTTCGTTGCGCGGCAGGGTTAAAGCAGTCGCCGCAGGATTGGCAAGTAAATGAATTAGAAACCTTGTCAATTCTTTTCAGGGTCGCAAAAACTCACGCGTGAATCGCCCCGCTGCGGTTTACATCAGCATCGCTTCGCGTAAGGAGAGAGGATGTCCGCGCCGGAGACGCCTGTTGATTTGCTCGACCTGAAATTGATGCCCGCCTGGGTCAACGAACCGGCCGGGACTAACGACTACGCGGAGCACACGGGCGAGGAC
>DATHXZ010000616.1:0-3220 GCA_035459405.1 Chthoniobacterales bacterium | reverse complement strand
GACAGAAAAATCCGTCCCGTGGTCGAGGTTGAAGCCGCGCAGGTAATACTGGTTCGCTTTCGCCTCGCCGCTGTGTTGCGTGATCACCAGGCCAGGCACCACCTCCAGCAGTTCACCCCGGCGGAGAATCGGGCGCTGCTTCAGATCCGCCGCGCCGACGGCGCCCTGCGATGCCGTAGTCGCGACGCCGGTCAGATCATCGACGCGGCCAACGACGGTGATGCCTTCCGTCTCTGCATCAGCCGTCGGGCTCGAGACAGCATCTTGAGCAAGGGCTGTGCGGAGCACGGCGACCGTGAGAAGGCAGAACGCCGCTTTCCACATAAGCTTCACATGCAGGCATATTCGCACCGTCAGCAACGCGGCCGCGCCGAGTACGACGCCCCAAAGCATCGTGTTCAAAGGACGCGGAAAATGGAAAAGCGAGAAGCCGATCGCCTGATTGCCAGGCCAGATCGTCGCCATCGGGATTAACGCCTGTCGCATCCGCTTTGCGGCGGGCGTCGACGGAACGACCGAGTAATCATCGTTCGTGAAGAAGAGTGTTGAATCGACATATTGCGCCACCGCATCGAGCGACACAGTATCGCTCAGATCGACACCGAGTTTGGTCGAGAGGGCGCCGAGTGCATCCGAGCGGTAGAGACTGCTCTGCGCACCGCGCAACACTTCGATCCGCGCGAGATCCACCGTCAGGACCTGACCGAAATCGAACACGCCGTCCTGGCTCGGATCGTTCGCGTCAGTCCCGTCGATGATGAGCGCGGTGTGAGTTGAATTGGTGCCGCGCATCAAGACGGATGTCTTTCCGCCGGGTCCACCGCTTCGCACGATGTTCAGCCCCGGCACTGTGCGCAGCACCTTCGGCACTGAACGCTCCTGGCGCCGCTCGAATTCTTCGTCCGTTACGACGCTGATCGAGCTGCCGACCTGATCGATCGGCGTTTCGATACGCGTCGCGCTGACGACGATCTCTGACGTTTCCGTGACCGTGTCCTGCGCGCGGCTGTTGATGATGGATGATGCCGTCAACGCGACGGCGAGCAATTGGCTCAAGCGACGTGAGCATTTCCGCATTTGTATTTCCTCCAATTCGAGAAACGGAGGAACCGATGTTGCAAGCAGCGGTTAGCTCACGGCTCTCATTCTTCTTTTTTGCGAAGAAGTTTTGTCGCGCCGCGGCTGCAGAAGCTCGGCGGTCACAGACCGCCGCTACAGGACGCGGCACGAAATGAGGTGGAGCGGACGAATATTCTGGCTCCTGGCTTTCGGCGCGACCTCGCAGCTTACGCACACCTTCTTCCCGCCTTCACCATTCGCCTGCGGCGAACGATTGGCTTGTAGCGGCGGTTTTATGACCGCCTTGGGAAGTCGTATCCAGTTACAGCAGCGCAACTGCTCCCGAATGTTCACGGGATTTCTCGCGCCGATCCACTGATCGAACTCGCAAAGAACTGGCGCCAGCAGTAGTCCCTTGAGCGTGACGACTCAAGAGATAATTAGACGCCTTCACGATGGCTTCCGGTAATCTGTTCATCACTGGCGCTGGCTAATCTCACCCTCGCCCTGCAGGAAAAATTCCCTCGGCCGGCCGGCGGAGGTCCGATCCAGTTCAGTAACTGAAGAGACGTTCGACGAACGCAATCTGATACGCGAGGAAGAGCCCAAACCCGACGCTGAGCACGCCGGCGGCGGTTCCGAAGAGACGGGGGAAGAATGTGAAGCGGCCGCTGTAGGTGATCGGCACCGCAATCGTCACCGTGATCAGCATCATACCCGCGATCGTTCCGAGACCGAAAGCCAGGAGGTAGACAAAACCCCAGATCGGACGCTGAATGAGCGGTACAACAAGGAGCGCCACGGTCGCGGACCCGGCAAGCCCATGCACGCCGCCGACAAGGGCTGAGCCGATCGCGCCGGAGTGATTCACGCCAGGCCGGAACTGCTCCAATCCCGCTAGCGACGGACACTCCTCCGATGCGCTGCGAAGTGCGGCACCACGGTGAGCAGGAGTTTCGCTCGATGTATTATTTCGCAGGAACCGCATCGTTCCGTGGAGGTTCAATGTGCCGAGCAAGATCAGCATCAGTGCGACACCGAATTCCAAGCCCAGGCCCACGCGGTGCGGAATCACGATGCCGAAAAAGATGATGGCTCCGCCGACGGCAAGCAGCGTAAGGGTATGACCGATTCCCCAAAAGATGCCGGTTAGCGCCGCGCTTCCGATGCTCCGCTGCCGAGTCACAATCGTGGTTACGGCGACCACATGATCTGCATCCGTCGCGTGCCGAATTCCCAGCGAGAAGCCGAGGAAGAGAAGAGAAACTAGAACTGGTTCCACGATTGAAGTTGCCGACGTGATTTATCCGGGGAGAGCGCTCATCCTAAATGACGTCCGCTTTGCTCGCGCCCGGTTCGGGGAGGCGAAGCTCGAATCGGGAAACGGGAAGCCCGTCGCACAGCCTCGGCAGCCAATCGGCCAGAGCGCGTTTGGCCGCGGGATGAACCCACGCGACCGAAACAGGCGTGCGCGTAATCCGTCCAAGCGCGGCGCGCAGCCGGGAAAACGTATTACCGGAGTGTTCGTTAGCCGCTGGCGTCGCGAAGCCGTCGGAGCATACGACAAACGGCCCTGTGCTGGTCGATCTCAGACGTGCACGATGAATTTCTTTCAACCCCTCGGCGATCAGGCTTTTTCCGCCGGCTTCGCTGACGGTTGCGAGAATGCCCTGCACCGTCGCACCTGTGCTCCGCCGGGCGAGCCAGCGCAGGGAGCCGTGTTGCAGGACCAGGAGGTGAAAACGCGGCGATCTCGCGTGCGCGATGGCTTCGATCATGGCTCCGCAGGCGAGACCAAGGAATTGGCCCACGGCGGTCGAGCGGCTGGCATCGAGAAAGAGCCACACATCCCGGCGGGGCGGGATGAAGAAGCGGAGATGCCACCTCCTGCCGCCCCCCAACCCTCGCGTCGGAAGTGAGGCGAGCAGTGAGCTAATCCACGCGATGCGGCCTTTCGACCTCACTGCCCTCTGGCCTGCGGTCGCCGTGGCCGGCGGGCGGCGATGGCTCATCTCACGAAGCCACTGTTGCAGCGTTGGCTGAGGCGCCTTGGTCGGAACGATCGGTCGCGGGGACGGCTGAGCATCCGTTGGATTCCGCGGGGTTGCTTCGGCGGCGCTGCTTTGGGGTTTCGGCGGTCGCGGTGGAGGCGCCGCTGTGG
>DATHXZ010000615.1:0-5595 GCA_035459405.1 Chthoniobacterales bacterium | reverse complement strand
CTGTGAAACGATCGGCACAGCTGCGCCAGCGCGAGGCTGTTGGCAGCGGTGCCATTGAAGACGAAGAACACCTCGCAATTGGTCTCGAAGATCTCGCGCACGAGATCGCAGACGCGCTGCGTCCAGCGGTCCGAACCATAGGAGGCATCGGTGTCGCGGTTCGCCTGCTCGAGCGCAGCCCACGCTTCGGGCGACATGCCGGCGGTGTTGTCGCTCGCGAGATCGTAGCGGTGGGTCAGATGCATCCGCAGACCGTCGATTGTAGAGGCGCTTGTGCCAAGCGCCTGATCGGTGCGGTTCGGCGTTTGACACAAACGCCGCCGCTAAACCTCGCTGCCCGTACGCGGAGATCGCCTGGCCGCGAATCCCGCGCGCCTACGCACGAAATCCCGCCAGGCGGATCGCCTCTACTGCTCCCTAACCTCTAGTGTGCAACCACGCAGAAGAAATGACGTGCAACCCAGCTTCTGTTTCCCCTTGCCCGTCATCATAGAATTCGGACCGGCCGTCTGAGGCGGGTGTGTCAGAGCCGCATTTTTTTGCTCGCACAGGAAATTTGACGACGTCTGTCACCGTTGCGGATTGGCGCCGTGATGCGCTTTGCCGAATGTCCGACCCGGCAGTATCGTCGCCGCTGTGAGTGCTCTGCAGTTGGAAACCGAGCGGCGCGGCGAACAGATCTTCGAGCTCGTCGATCGGCATCCCGAATCGATCTTCAGCAAGGCCGGCTTCTACCAGCGCATGATGGCCATCTCGATGAAGGACGAAGCCTTCAAGGTTCAGATGTTCCGCTTCGTCGATGTGCTCGCTTCGTTGAAGCGGCCTAACGACATCGTCCAGCACCTCGATGAATACTTTGCGAAGATGAGCAACGGCTTTACGCCGCTGCTTCGCCCAGCCATTCGCGCGGCCAAGATCGCCCCCTGGCTCAGCGCGCCGATCCTGCGCTGGAACGTCTCCGGGATGGCGCGGCAATTCATCTCCGGCCGCAATCCACAGGATGCGATCAAAACCCTGCGTAAGGCGCGCAAGCGCCGCATCGGCTTCACCGTCGACTTGTTAGGCGAAGCGGTCGTCAGCGAACACGAAGCGGAGGAATACCAGACGCGCTGCATCCAATTGCTCGAAGGGTTGGCGGCAGAGACGCGGGGCTGGACCGACCCGCTCGGCCGGAACGCGGAGGTGTTTCCCGTTCTAAACATGTCGGTGAAAATCTCCGCGCTTTACTCGCAGATGAACCCGGCCGATCCGCAGGACGCGATCGAGCATCTCGGGCCGCGTCTCCGCCCGATCCTGCGCCGCGCGAAGGAGCTGGGCGCGTTCATCAACTTCGACATGGAGAGCTACGCGCATAAGAACTCCACGCTCGACCTCTTCAAGACGCTCTTCACCGAGCCGGAGTTCAAGGACTGGCCGCAGGCCGGCATCGTCATCCAGGCGTATCTGCGCGACGCGGAGCGCGATCTGCGCGACCTCATCGAGTGGGGACGCAGGCGCGGCACGCGTTTCACGGTTCGTCTCGTGAAAGGCGCCTACTGGGACTACGAGAAGATCAAGGCGGCGCAGAACGGCTGGCGCGTGCCGGTCTGGCTGCAGAAGCCGGAGAGCGACGCGAACTTCGAGACCTGCACGCGCGTGTTGCTCGAGAACGAGGACATCGTCACCTCCGCCTTCGGCTCGCATAACGTCCGCAGCATCGCGCACGCGCAGGCTCTCGCCGAGCAAATGGGCGTCGACAAGAGCCGCTTCGAATTCCAGCTGCTCTATGGCATGGCGGGTCCGATCAAGCGCGCGCTTGTCGAGATGGGCTATCGCGTGCGTGAGTATTGTCCCGTCGGCGAGCTGCTACCCGGGATGGCTTATCTCGTTAGGCGTCTGCTCGAGAACACGTCTAACGAAGGGTTCCTGAAGGCGAAGTTTTCCGACAAGGCGTCGACGGCGCAGTTGCTGCGTGATCCCGCCAGCCTGGTGAAAAAGCGGACGCGCGAAGTAGCGACGATCGGCCCCGATCGCATGCTCGACAACGGGTTCATCGAACCCGACGGCACCGTCGACGGCTCATCGCGCAACGGCCATTCGCGCCAATCCCCGCCCGGCGACACCTACGAGAACGCGCCGCTTGTCAATTTCGTGCACAAGCAGACACAGGAGCAAATGTTCACCGCATTGCGCGAGGTCCGCGCCCGTCTCGGCCAGCAATACCCGCTGGTCATCAACGGCCAGAAGATCACGACCGGGAAATGGATGCCGTCGATCAACCCGAGCAATCCTTCGGAGGTCGTGGGCTCGGTCGCGGAAGCTGGTATCGCGGAAGCCGACCAGGCGGTCGAGGCTGCGCGACGCGCTTTTGAGAAATGGTGTCGCGTCAGCGTGAATCATCGTGCCGAGTTGCTGGAACGCGCGGCTGCAATCATGGATCGGCGCCGCTTCGAGCTGTCCGCGTTCGAGGTTTTCGAAGTCGGTAAAGGCTGGATGGAGGCGGATGGCGACATCCGGGAGGCAATCGACTTCCTCCTCTTTTACGCGCAGCAGATGCGTATCCTCGGGCGGCCGACCCTGACGCAGCACGTGCTCGGCGAGGAGAGCTATCAACACTACTGGCCTCGCGGCGTGTCGCTGGTCATCGCGCCATGGAATTTCCCGATCGCGATTCTCGGTGGCATGGTTGCCGCCGCGCTCGTCACAGGTAACGCCGTGATCATGAAACCAGCCGAGCAGTCGGCTGTTTGCGGCGCGCTCCTGATGGAGATCTTCGAGGAAGCAGGCGTGCCGCCGGGCGTTCTTAACCTGTTGCAAGGTGACGGCGCCGTCATCGGCAAGCACCTCGTCGATCACAAGGAAGTCGACATGATTGCCTTCACCGGCTCGCGCGAAGTGGGGCTGAAAATTTGGGAATCAGCCGGCAGGACGCGGCCGGGTCAGCGCGAGCTGAAGCGCGTCGTCTGCGAGATGGGCGGCAAGAACGCGGTCATCGTCGACTCCGATGCCGATCTCGACGAGGCAACGATCGACACCGTCTATTCCGCCTTCGGATTTCAAGGGCAAAAATGCTCGGCGTGCTCGCGCGTGATCGTCTTGGAAGAGAACTACGAGCGCGTCGTCGAGCGGCTCATCTCAGCGACAGCGAGCCTGCGCGTCGGCAACCCGGAGACGCCGGGTATCAGCGTCGGTCCGGTGATTGACGACGAAGCATACCACCGCATCAAGAGCACCGTGGCTGAAGGGATCGGCAAGGCGACGCTCGCGTTCCAGCAGACCAACGTCCCGCCGACCGGCTACTTCATCGGGCCGACAATCTTCACGAACGTGAAAGCCGAGGACACGCTCGCGCAGTGCGAGATTTTCGGCCCTGTGCTGAGCGTGGTCAAAGTGCGCGACCTAGCCGAAGCGATTCACGTGGCGAACAGCACCGAATACGCGCTCACCGCCGGCTTCTTCTCACGCAGCCCGGCGAACATCGAGCGCGTCAAAGCCGAGCTCGTGGCGGGGAACGTCTACATCAATCGTTCCTGCACCGGCGCGGTTGTCGGACGTCATCCGTTTGGCGGCTTCAAGATGTCGGGCGCTGGCACGAAGGCCGGCGGCTCCGATTACCTCCTCAACTTCATCGTCCCGCGCGTTGTGACCGAGAACATCATGCGGCACGGCTTCGCACCGGAGACCACGCCGATGTATCGCGACGAGTTCATGGGCACATGGACAACGCCGCCGATGAAGGTTAGTGCAAACGGCTCGAGTTAAATCCAGATGAAAGCTCTTCTTTTCCTAGCGCTGGCAGCGACAACTCTGTGTGTCGTCGGCTGCGCCGACGGTATCGAACCCGATCGCGAAACGCGAGCGGCAGCCCATTCGCCCGATCCGACCAGACACATTCCGAGGCGAGATACGTCGGATGCCCGAGCTGGCGGCTTCTAGCCGAACGCGAACAGCCGAGGACTAGCCGCGCGGCGCTTCGCCTGCCGCTGTCGACAGCACTTCGTAATGCATGACAAACGACTCGCATTCGAGCAGGTAATCGTCGTCTTCAGGATAGTAGCGCGCCTTATCGAACTGAGGCCCGGCGAACGCCTTGATTGCATCGTACGATTCCCAGAGCGTCGTCAGAACGTAGTGCGTCACGTCCCCTTCAGTGCGGCGGAAGATGAACACGCCGCGGTTTCCGGCCGTTGCCTGATAATCAGGGACGCCGGTCCGGAGCAGATAGGCATGGTATTGATCAGCGCGATCGCTGCGGACGCGGCCATGCCAGGTGCGCGCGATCATTGAGGTAGCGGCCGCATCAGCCATACAATGCACGATGCTCTACGTCATCGGAACGCCGATCGGCAATCTGAACGACATCACGCTTCGTGCGCTCGAGGCGCTGAAGTCGGCGGATGTCATTGCGGCCGAAGACACGAGGCATTCCGGGAACCTGCTGCGCCATTTCGAAATCCGGAAGCCCCTTATCAGCTACCACGAGCACAATGAGGCGATGCGATCCGCCGAGCTTTCGGAGCGACTCGCAGCTGGTGACACGGTCGCCCTGATCACAGATGCCGGAATGCCCGGGGTGTCCGATCCGGGAGCGAGATTGATCCGCGCCTGCGTCGAGCGTGGTTTGGAATACACGATCGTGCCGGGCGTTTCGGCTGTGCTGACGGCGCTGGTCGGCTCGGGTTTTTCGCTCGACCGGTTTTCCTACTCCGGTTTCCTCCCCGTGAAAAGCGGCGGGCGCGAGCGGGAGCTCCGCGCGGCGGCGGAGCGCGAGGAGACTTCGGTGTTTTTTGAGTCGCCCTATCGGATCAACAAGACGCTCGCCGTCTGCGCCGAAGTCATGCCGGAACGGCAGTTATGCGTTGCGCGCGAGCTGACGAAGAAGTTCGAGGAATTCCGTCGCGGAACAGCCGCCGAGCTGCTCGCCCACTACGAAGCGCATCCGGCGAAAGGCGAAATTACGTTCCTCGTGGCTGGCGCGGGCAGCTGACCAGCTTTCCACTTGTCAGCAAGGCGGAGTCGTGTGACTTTTCGCCTCTTTTCCCAAGGAGCAGACATGGCTTTTGCAATCATCAGAACCGGCGGGCGGCAATACCGCGTGGCACCAGGCGACATCGTGGACGTGGACTTTCTCGACGCACAGGTCGGCCAGGAGGGCGTTTTTGCTGATGTATTGATGGCCGGCGATGGCGACAACATCACGCACGGCGCACCGCTCATCGAAGGCGCGACCGTTCACGGCGAAGTGCTGGAGCAGCGCAAGGATAAGAAGGTGATCGCGTTCAAGTATCGCCGCCGTAAAGGTTACCACCGGACGGTCGGCCACCGTCGTAAGCTCACCCGCATCAAGATCACCGACATCGATCTCGGCTCGGCATCGAAGTAAAGCTGCTGTCTCTCAACTGAAGACTCTCAACTCTCAACTTCCCAATGGCTCATAAAAAAGGACAGGGCAGCGTCAAGAACGGTCGCGACAGCGTCAGCAAACGGCTCGGCGTGAAAAAGTTCGGCAGCGAGTCGGTTGTGGCCGGCAACATCATTATCCGCCAGCGCGGGACGAAGTATCAGCCGGGCAAGAACGTTTGATTAGGCCGTGATTACACGATCTTCGCGCTGGTC
>DATHXZ010000614.1:0-3322 GCA_035459405.1 Chthoniobacterales bacterium | reverse complement strand
AGCATACGACCCTCGGCACCTCCGGGCGAGCACGAATTTACGTCCTGTAACCGATTCAGCTCAGCAGATTTTCGTCATCCAGAGCGACAGCCTTCGACTGGAGGGACGAGCTTCCGCTCGTCCATGGACATGCAGAAGCATGTCCCTCCGATACGATCTGCGGGGAACGCACCTCCCGCGGATGACGCAAAGTGGGTGACAGACCCTAATCGAGCCAGCTCAGCGGATACTTCTCGTCGTCCAGCGCAACCGCCTGCTCCGTCAGCTCGAGCGTGTGCTCGGTGTCGAACATGACTGCCAGCTCTTCCGTGCGCACGGCATCCTTGCTCGCCATGATCGTGCCGGGATGCGGGCCGTGCGGAATGCCGCGCGGGTGGAGCGTCATCGACCCGGCTTCGATGCCTTTGCGGGAGCCGAAGTTGCCGCGCACGTAGAAGAGCACTTCGTCGGCTTCAACGTTGTCGTGCACCCACGGGATCTTCACCGCTTCCGGATGATAATCGAGCAGGCGCGGCGCGAAGGTGCAGATGACGTAGCCTTTGACCTCGAAGGTCTGGTGGATCGGCGGCGGCTGATGCACCGTGCCGGTGATCGGCTCGAAGTCCTGCGCGTTGAAGGTGAAGGGATAAACAAAGCCGTCCCAGCCGACCACGTCGAACGGATGATGCGCGTGCACGACGCGGGTCCAGCGGGCGCCGTCTTTGACGAGCACCTGCACGTCTTCATCCTTGTCAATCGTGAGCAGTTCGCTCGGCCCGTGGAAATCGCGCTCTGAATACGGCGAGCCCATGCGGATCTGGCCATCGTGATTCAGATAACGCCGCGGGATGCGGACGGGACCGCTCGACTCGAGGATGAGGTAATCTTCCTGCGTGACGTCGTCCGGCACGAGCCGGTAAGTGATGCCGCGCGGGATGACGATGTAATCCTCCGCGCGATACCGCAGCTTGCCGAACATGGACTCGAGTGTGCCGCTGCCTTTGAAGACAAAGATGACCTCGTCAGCGCCGCCGTTCCGGTAATACTCGTACTCGCCGTAGGTCTTCGCCGGTTTCAGGCGCGACGCAACCATGTCCTGGTTGAACATCATCGGAATGCGGCCGGTATACAGATCGCCCTCACGCGGGACATGCGCGGCCTTCAGGTGATGGTGGCGCAACGGCGCTTCGCCTGCTCGCTTCAATGGCTCGTTTTTCAGAAGTTCGACACTCCGCACGCGCGTCGGCGGGCGGACGTGATACATGATTGAGTACGCTTCGTTGAAGCCTTCCGTGGTAATGACGTGCTCGTAGTAGATGCCTTCGTTTTTGTAACCCGGGCCAGCACCGTTCCGATGGAACCAGATGTGATGCTTCCGCGGGAATTCTCCGAGTCTCTGATAATGCGGCATAGTCGTTATTGGTTGACGGGTGACTGTGGCAGGGACGGCGCGCTGCGCCGTCCGAGGCACGTAGTGACGCCTAAAAGTAAATGAATGTCGCGCAGTGTGGCGATGTCGGCTGGACGCCGCAGCGCGGCGTCCCTACGTAAGTGTCCACGCGGTGGCATGGCTTAGAGATTCCCGCGCGCGTCCTGCTCCTTCTCGAGCGCCTCGAAGAGCGCCTTGAAGTTGCCCTTGCCGAAGCTCTTCGCGCCCTTGCGCTGGATGATCTCGAAAAACAGCGTCGGCCGATCTTCCACCGGCTTCGTGAAGATCTGGAGCAGATAACCCTCGTCATCGCGATCGATGAGGATACCGAGCCGCTGCAGCGGTTCGAGGTCTTCATCGATCTTGCCGACGCGATCGAGCACCGTCTCGTAGTACGAAGCCGGAATCTTCAGGAACTCGACGCCGCGGTTCCGTAAATCCGACACGGTCTTGACGATGTCGTTCGTCGCGAGCGCGCAATGCTGCACGCCTTCGCCGCCGTAGAAATCGAGATACTCCTCGACCTGCGATTTCTTTTTGCCTTCGGCCGGTTCGTTGATCGGGAACTTCACGTAGCCGTTCCCGTTGCTCATCACCTTGGACATCAGCGCCGAGTATTCGGTCGAGATGTCGTTGTCGTCGAAGGTGAGAATGTTGCGGAAGCCCATCACATCCTCGTAAAACTTGACCCACGGGTTCATCTGGTTCCAGCCGACATTGCCGACACAATGATCGACGTAGAGCAACCCGGTTTGCGGCGGGTTGTAGGCAGACTCCCATTTCTGGAAGCCCGGCATGAAGACGCCGTTGTAATCACCGCGCTCGATGAACAGATGCACGGTGTCGCCGTAGGTGTGGATGCCGCTCATGATGACACGGCCGTGCTCGTCCTGCAGCGTGGTCGGCTCCATGTAGCTCTTGCCGCCGCGCGTCGTCGTCTCGTGCCAGGCCTTGGTCGCGTCCTCGACCGTTAGCGCGAGCACCTTCACGCCGTCGCCATGCTTGTAGATGTGGTCGGCGACTGGGTTGTCAGGCCGGAGCGGCGTGGTGAGCATGATCGTCAACTTGTTCTGACGAATGATGTACCGCGCGGTCTCCCTGTTGCCGGTTTCCGGTCCGGAATACGCGAGGCTCTGGAAGCCGAATGCTGTCTTGTAGTAATGCGCCGCCTGCTTGGCGTTGCCGACGTAAAACTCGACGTAATCGGTGCCTTTCAGCGGCAGAAAATCCTGCTCCGGCTGATGCTGCGCTTTGAGCCTCTCGGCAGTGCTCATCTTCTGCTGCGGTTCAACGACGGTCGTGCTCATAAGAATGCTTTCGCGAGGTGATTCTGCTCCGCGCGCCCCCTCCGGGCGTGCCCTCGAACTATACGTTCGGCGGCCTCGCCTCGCAAGGATGTCCCTCCCTTCACCGCCCACGAGCTTGCGTCGCCGGACCGCCCTTTCGCATCCTGCGCAGATGCGCACACACATGAACGTTCTGACATCTTGCGGGTTGATTGCTGCGGCTGTTGCCGCCGTGCTGCTTAACCGCAACGCAGTCGATGCTGCGGAGAAAAGCAGTGCCAGCGAGACGCGACACATCATTCTGCCGGACCGCAAAGATTCGCTGCCGTTGAGTGATGCGGTGATGGTCGGCAACACGCTCTACCTCGCCGGCAAAATCGGAATCGATCCGGCGACCGGCAAAGCGCCCGAAGACGCCGAACAGGAGATCCGCCTGATGCTGGACGGCGTGAAGAAGACGCTCGCCGCCGCCGACATGACGATGGACGACCTTGTCTCCGTGCAGGTGTTTTGTCCGGACCTGTCGCTCTACGACAAGTTCAACGAGGTGTATCGCACCTACTTCACGAAGCAATTTCCGGCACGCGCATTCATCGGCTCGGGGCCGCTGCTGCGCGGCGGGCGCTTC
>DATHXZ010000613.1:0-2952 GCA_035459405.1 Chthoniobacterales bacterium | reverse complement strand
AATGATCCTCCCGCGGATCGGCATCGCTGCGACCATCGCAGGCATGGTGTTCAAGTACGGCTCGGAAATGCCGAAACTGAGGCCGAGGTGGAGCGAGCTGTGAGCCGCGGGAGCGGCGCACTGTTGTCACAGGTTCGGATAGTGGAAAGGTGCGAAGGAATGAGCTTGGCCGAACGTTTGGAAGATTTACGGATCTGGCAGCAGGCTCGGGAGCAAGTCTCCTCCATCTACCGCTGTTTCCGACAGCAGAGCCCCGGCTACCACGATTTCTCCTTCCGTGATCAGTTGCAGCGAGCGTCCATCTCGGTGATGAACAACATCGCCGAAGGATTCGAGCGGAAGACGCCGAAAGACTTTGCCCATTTCCTCGATGTTGCGAAAGGCTCCTGCGGTGAGTTGCGCAGCATGCTCTACGTCGCCGAAGATCTCGCTTACCTCTCAGTGCCAGAAGCACAAGCGATGCGAGCAGCGGCAATGAAGCTCTCGTCCGGCATCGCAGCCCTCGCAGCGCATCTGCGCTCGTAACCTTCCCACATTCGCACCCGTCACTCTTCCCACGCTCCGCGATGTCTTTGATTCTTGGCCTTAACGCATATCACGGCGACTCGGCGGCGTGCGTGTTCAAGGACGGGAAACTCGTCGCTGCTGCGGAGGAGGAGCGCTTCCGGCGGATCAAACATTGGGCCGGTCTGCCGACCGAAGCCGTGCAGTACTGCTTGCGCGAAGCGGGAGCGAAGATCGGGGATGTGGAGCACATCGCGATCAACCGCAAACCTGGCGTGAACAATCTACGGCGGCTGCAGTTCATGCTCATGCATTGGCCCGATCCGCGGCTCGTCATGCAGAAGATCCGAAACATCCGCAAAGCGTCGACGGCAAGCGAATCGCTCGAAACCGCACTAGGCGTCTCCTTGAAAGCGCAGGTGCACCACGTCGAACATCACCTGGCGCACCTTGCGTCAGCGTTCCTGGTCTCAGGCTTTGAGGAAGCGGCGTGCCTCTCCGTCGACGGCTTCGGTGATTTCGCCAGCACCGCGATGGCTTATGGCCATGGAAGCCATATCGACATCAGCACGCGGGTCTACTTCCCGCATTCTCTCGGTGTCTTTTACTCCGCCATCACACAATTTATTGGCTTCCCGCATTTCGGCGACGAATACAAGGTGATGGGCCTGGCGCCGTACGGTCAGCCGACGTATCTGCCGCAGATGCGCGAAATCGTGCGTGTGCAGAGTGACGGCACGTTCAAGCTGAACCTGCGCTACTTCCGTCATCATACCGGCAATGTCTCCTACAGCTGGAACAACTGCGCTCCGGAAGTCGGCGTGCTGCATACCGATGCGCTTTCAGACCTGCTCGGACCCAAACGCCAGCCGGCTGAACCGCTCGAGCAGAAGCACAAAGACATCGCGCGATCGGCGCAGGCGATGTACGAGGAGGCGTTCTTCGCGTTGCTGAGTGCGTTGCACAAGAAGCACCGCTCTGAGAATCTCGCCCTGTCCGGCGGCTGCGCGATGAACTCCGTCGCGAACGGCAAAGTCTATCTGAACACGCCGTTCCGCCGGATGTATCTGCCCGCATCAGCCGGCGACGCTGGCGGCGCGATCGGAGCAGCAGCCGTTGTGAATGCGGAATGCGGATTTCCAAATGCGAAATTGGAGAGCGCCTACAGCGGACCAGAATTTAGCGATGATGAGATCGACCCGCTGCTGCGCGCCCGCGGCCTGGCTCCCCCTCGTTCCGACATTCGAAATCCGCAATCCGAATTCAGCGTCGAGCGGATCGCGGACGCAACAGAGCTCTGTCGCCGAACTGCTCAAGCGATATCCGAAGGGAAAGTCATCGGCTGGTTCCAAGGGCGAATGGAGTGGGGGCCACGTGCGCTCGGCAATCGATCGATTTTGGGCGACCCCCGCCGTGCCGATATGAAGGAGATCCTCAACGCGAAGATCAAGCGCCGCGAATCGTTCCGGCCATTTGCACCCTCCATCCTGCGCGAAGCGGTGAGCGAATGGTTCGAGCAGGACGACGACGTTCCATTCATGATGGAAGTGTTTCAGATTCGACCCGAGAAGCGCGCAGCTATTCCCGCGGTCTGCCATGTCGACGGCTCCGGCCGCCTTCAAACCGTCCACCGCGAGACGAATCCTCTCTACCACGAACTGATAACCTCGTTTCGAGAACTCACGTCCGTGCCCCTCGTGCTCAACACTTCCTTCAACGAAAACGAACCGGTCGTCTGCTGTCCGGAAGAAGCGCTGGACTGCTTTCTGCGGACGAAAATGGATGTTCTGGTGCTGGGGAGCTTTTTCGTGGAACGACAAAACTGAAGTTGGAATGGAGTAGATGGAAGTTTGGCAAACCGCCTTCGCGAGACGCGGCTCGTTCGCTAGCTTGTAGGTTCGAGCTACAATCTTCCATATGAGCATGACGTTTGAAGATCTTGAAGCATGGCGAGAGGCGCGGCTGATGGTTCGAAGCGCGTACGAACTGACGCGCGACAAGGGATGTGTGTCGTGACTTTGGCATTTGTGGCCACTTGCAGCGCGCGGCTGTGTCGGTGATGTCGAATATAGCTGAGGGATTCGAACGGCAGCACATCGCAGAGAAAGCGCAGGCTTATAACATCGCACGCGCGTCCAATGGCGAAGTGCGTTCACTGACGTAACGTTGTTGAGGACAACTTCCCGGCGAGTGGCTCTGCTGCTGTGGAATTGCGTCATCGCGTGGTAGCGATCGGCAAGCTCATCAGCGGCCTAATCCGTTCAACGGAAGCCCGGAGGGCGAGCCCCTAATTTCCAACCGGCCATCTTCAATCTTCCTTTCGGGTCCAGCAGGAAATCATCACCAGCCGCTCATCGGCAGTCGTTGACCGCACATCCCTGCTGTGGGATCATCCCACCGTGACGTTAACCGCCGATAGCAAGAAGCGCGTCGTCCTGCCGGGCAGCG
>DATHXZ010000612.1:0-3650 GCA_035459405.1 Chthoniobacterales bacterium | reverse complement strand
TCGGAAGTGATGATGCTGAAGTCGGCGTTCTGATCGGCGGCATGCGCCATGAGCGGGCGCTTGGCGCGATCGCGATCGCCGCCGCAGCCGAAAACGCAGATCACTTTGCGCGGCGACAGCTCGCGTACCGTTTTCAGCACGTTGAGCATTGCGTCGGGCGTATGCGCGTAGTCGACAAAGACCTGAAACTGGCGCTTGGCTGGAACGGCCTCGAGACGGCCGGGAACTTGCGGCGCTTTGCCGAGACTGAGGATCGCATCGCGCAAAGGAATGCCGAGGCTGTTCGCCGCAGCGAGCGCAGCGAGTGAGTTCGCGACGTTGAAGCGTCCGATCAGCGGCACGCGCACGAGGTAGCTCTTCCCGTTCGCGTCGAGCTGGTACGACGTGCCGGAAAATTCCGGGCGGTAGTTCAACGCGCGGAAGTCCGCGTGCACGCCCATGCCATAGGTGACGACCGGAACTTCCTTGCCAAGACGCTCGACGATCTTCGCGCCGTAGCTGTCATCGAGGTTCACCACGGCCGCGACCTTCTTCTTGTGCTGCTGGACCGCGAGTTCGGTGAAGAGCTTCAGCTTCGACTCGAAGTAGGCCTGCATCGTGCCGTGAAAATCGAGGTGGTCCTGCGTCAGATTCGTGAAGACGGCGACGTCGAACTCGAGTCCGCGCGTGCGTTCCTGCGCGATCGCGTGCGACGAGACTTCCATCGCGGCTGCTTTGCATGCGGCGTTCGCCATCTGCCCGAGCAACTCCTGCAGCTCGAGCGACTCCGGAGTTGTGCGCACAGCCGGCAGAATGCGCTCGCCGATTTCGTAGCGCACGGTGCCGATCAGCCCGCAGCGCATTCCCGCGCGGTCGCAGATGTGCTTGATCAGGAACGTCGTTGTGGTCTTTCCATTCGTGCCGGTCACACCCGCCATCTTCAATCGCCGGACCGGGCGGTTGTAGAACGCCGCGGCGAGGGTGGCCATTGCGTGGCGCGCATTCTCTACGCGCACGAGCGTGGCGTGCGGCGTCTTCGCTTCGCGATCGTAAACGATCACCGTCGCTCCCTTTTCGACTGCCTGGTCGACGAACTGGTGCCCGTCTGTTTTCTCACCGCGTAATGCAACGAACAAGGTGTCCCTCTGCACTCGCCGCGAGTCATACGCGATGCCTGCCACGTCGCGATCAGTCCGGCCGACGATCGAGGCGTTTGGTACGGCGGCGAGAAGTTTTTTGAGCTGCATGAGGACTGGGCGAACGGACGCGGAATGCTCAACTCGCGAATTGCTTTCGAGTCAACGGCGAGTCGGCTTCGAGGTTAAGGCGACCTGCCCGGCCGTGCGCGTGGGTTCCTCATGCGGCTCAAGATCGAGATAGCGCGCAGCCTTCTCGGCGACGCGTGCGAAGATCGGCGCGGCCACGGTGCCGCCGTAGTTCAACTCCGACCCGGTCTTGGCGTCGTCGAGCATGACGAGACCGACGATCTCCGGGTTCTGCGCCGGCATGTAGCCGGAGAACGAGACGACGTATTTGCCCGGAGTGTAGCCGCCGTTCGGGTCGACTTTTTGCGCCGTGCCGGTTTTGCCAGCGACGGTGAATCCCGGGACCGCTGCGGCTTTGGCGGTGCCTTTCTCGCTCACGACGCCTTGCAGCGCTTCGCTGATTTGCTGCGCGGTCTGTGGCGAGATGACCTGGCGCAATACGCTTGGCGTGAACTCGCTTACCGTCTCGCCTTCGGGCGTGGTGATGGAGCGCACCATGCGCGGCGTGACGAGCTTGCCGCCGTTTGCGATCACGGCCATGCCGGCTGTCATTTGCAATGGCGTGACCGCGACCTCGTGGCCCATTGGGATACGGGTGATCGAAATCTTGCTCCACGATTGCGGCGCGCGGACGATGCCGTTGATCTCGCCCGGCAGCTCGATGCCTGTGCGTTCACCGAAACCGAAGCGGCGGATGTATTCGTAGAACTTCCCTTCGCCTAACGAAATGGCGAGCTTGGCGACGCCGATGTTGCTCGACTTGATGAGGATGTCCTGCACGCTCATCGAGCCGTAGCCGTGATGGTCGTGCAGGGCGCGGCCGCCGTAGTTCCACACGCCGTTCTCGCAATGGATGTAGGTATCAGGGCGGACCTTCTTTTCGTTCAGGGCGGCGGCGGCGGTGACGATCTTGAAGGTCGAGCCGGGCTCCACCATGTCGATGATGGCGCGGTTCTTCATCTGCTCGGGCTTGGCTTCGGAGCGCTCGTTCAGGTCGAAGTGCGGGCGATTGGCCATCGCGAGGATTTCGCCCGTGTGCGGCCGCATCAGGATGATGGTCGCCTTTTCCGGACGGAACTCGCGCACCGCGGCGTCGATTTCCTGTTCGACGATGTGCTGGAGATTGAGGTCTACGGTTAGCTGGACTTTGTAGCCGTCGCGCGGCGCGCGTTCCTGCCCGCGGTAGAGCACCATCTCCTGGCCCGCGCGGTTGTGTTCGATGTAGCGATAGCCATCCTGCCCGTGCAGGTATTGCTCCATCGAAGCCTCGACGCCCTGGATGCCCTTGTGATCGAAGTCGGTGAAGCCGATCACGTGGCAGAGCATCGAGCCGTTCGGATAAACGCGTGTGGCGTCGCGCTCGAAGTAGATGCCGCGAAGGTTCTGCGCGCGCAGCTTGTCGCGGAGGTCGACCGCGTGCGGCTGCGGTACCTGCCGTTTCAAGACGACGTAACGCCGATTGCCGCTCAATTTTTCCCGCAGCTCGGCAGTCGGGAGTTTCAGATGTTCCGCGAGGAGCGGCGCGAGCTTGTCGACGTCGTCAACGTGCGTCGCATCGGCGACGATCGTCTCGCCGGGGATGTTGTGCGCGAGGACTTCGTTGTTGCGATCGGTGATCGCGCCGCGCTCCGCGTAGATGCTTTGCTTGTAGACGTGCTTCTCAGCCGCGAGTCCCGCGTACTCGTGGTGCTTGATCATCTGCAAGTAGATCAGCCGAAACGAGAACACGCTGAAGAGCCCTGCGAAAGCGAGGCAGACGAGCGCGCATCGTGTCCGGCTGTTCCACTTCATCTTCCGCCTCGCGGGTTCGAAACCGGTTGGATGCTGTCCTCGCCGCGCGTCCCGGGCGGGTTGATGCGGACGATGTGCTGCTCGGCGATCGGGACCATCTTGAGGTAGCCCTCTTTCAGCCGGCGCTGGAGCGCCGAGCGCGAGGTGAGCGCAGCGATCTGCACGTTCGTGACGTCGATCTCGGAGCGGATGTTTGTGAGCTCGACCTCGAGCTTCTTCTTCTGGTCGCCGAGCTGATACAGCTGGAGGTTGAGATAGACGTAAATCAATCCACTCACCGCCAGGAAGCTGGTGACCACGATCCAACGCGCGAGCGACGCGGCGTTGATGGCGTTGAACTGTTTTCGGCGGGCGCGTTGCATCAGATCCTTTCGGCGACGCGCAGCTTTGCGCTGCGGGATCGCGGGTTGGTGCGTTGTTCGAGTTCGCTCGGCTCGACCGGTTTCGGCGTGATCGTTCTCAGCTCGTATTCCGGATTCGGCCGCGGCTCAGGCCACTCGGGCCGATCGAGAAATTCGCGGCTGCGATCGCGGAAGAAATTCTTCACGATGCGGTCCTCGAGCGAGTGGAAGGTGATGACTGCGATGCGCGCGCCTTGCTCGAGTCGTGCGGTGA
>DATHXZ010000611.1:0-1543 GCA_035459405.1 Chthoniobacterales bacterium | reverse complement strand
GTACGCGATCTGGTCTGGCTGCCCTCGGCGACGTTTCCGTGCCATGAGCGGCTGATCGCCGATCTCGAAAGCGGCCTGATCCATCACATCGAAGGCAGTCTCAACGGGCCGCTGGGTGCGTATGCCTCGCGCGGGCACATGCCCGGCACGGCGGTGCTGCGGTCCCACGGGAGCCGTTACCGGGCGATCCAGGATGGCGATATCCACGTGGATATCGCCGTGATCGCTGCGCCCGCAGCGGATGCCTTTGGCAACTGCTCTGGCGTGCAGGGGCCAGCCGCGTGCGGGCCGCTGGGCTTTGCCCTCGCGGATGCGCAGTATGCCGAGCATGTCATCGCCGTGACCGATCATCTGGTGCCGTTTCCGTGCGTGCCGTGGGACATTCAGGGCAATTATGTTGATCATGTTGTCGTCGTTGATCGCGTCGGCGATCCGGCGCAAATCGTATCCGGCACGACGCAGATCACGCGCTCACCCGATCGGCTGTTGATCGCGGAGTACGCCGCACGTTTCGTGCAGGAAGCCGGAATCATGCAGCCGGGATTCTCGTTTCAAGCCGGCGCGGGCGGAACCAGCCTTGCCTTCACGATCTTTCTCGCTGAGATGATGCGCGAGGCGGAAGTCAAGGCGCGCTTTATTCGCGGCGGCAGTACGCGCTATCTGGTGGACATGCTCGAGCAGGGCCTCACCGATTATATTCTCGACGGCCAGAGCTTCGATCTCGATGGCGTGCGCTCGCTGCGTGACAATCCGGCGCACCTCGCGACCAGCCCGTTCACAAGCTACAACTACCACAGCAAGGGCAATTTCGCCGCGCTGCTGGATTGCGTGGTGCTCGGCGCGACTGAGGTTGACATCAATTTCAACGCCAACGTCGTAACGCACTCCGACGGACAGATGCTGCACGGCATTGGTGGCTGGCAGGACGCGCTCTTCGCGGGCTGCACGATTTTGACCGTCCCGACGTTTCGGGATCGGGTGCCGGTGATTCGCGAGCGTGTGACGACGCTGTGCGGCCCCGGCGAATTGATCGATGTGGTCGTCACTGAGCGCGGCATCGCGATTAACCCACGGCGCACCGATCTGCTAAATGCACTCAGTGGCTCGCGTCTACCACTGCATACGATCGAAGAATTGCGTGCAGAAGCGGAATCGATCTGTGGTGGCGCTCCGGCGCTACCGGCGCTGGACGAGCGCGTGATCGGCGTCGTGACGTGGGTTGACGGAACCTTGATCGACAGTATCCGGCAGGTGCGCAGCTAATGACTGTACGAAAATCGCGCACCTGCTGATGGAGCAAGACATGACGAGCACACCCGCACTCGGACGTTACGAGCGCACGTATGGCGTACTCCTCGGTTTGGCGTATGGCGATGCGCTGGGCTTTCCTGCCATGTTTCACCGGACGTTTCAGTTTCCGGTCAAGCGCCGCGATTTTTTGTGGAACACGAATCGGGAGCTGGCACGCGAACGGATCATTCGCCTGACGCTGCCGTTTACGCACCGCATTGCGCCGAGCACACTGGAGCCGTTCCCGACCGAC